>JBDIWM010000013.1 GCA_039638595.1 Atribacterota bacterium | reverse complement strand
AGCGACAACAGATTTTCACCAGTAACACCTGGCATTCTGGTAGCGCGCTCAAAGTAATTTTCAAACTGTTTCTCAGTAATACTGTAAATGAAACGAACTCGCTGTTTTTCTCGAAGCTGCAAGCCATAACCAGAAAGTTTACGGCGCCCACCCTTATGAATACCTGGAGCAAACGGCCTTCTTTCGAAAGCGCATTTATCCGTGTAACAACGTGGTCCCTTCAAAAAGAGTTTGACTCCCTGCCTCCGACACAAACGACATCTTGACCCAGTATATTTCGACATGACTTTTCGCCCCCTTTATACCCTTCGTTGCTTCGGCGGTCTGCAACCGTTGTGTGGAATAGGCGTGACATCTTTGATCGAATTAATAATCAACCCTGCCGCCTGAAGTGCTCGAATGGCTGTTTCTCGCCCCGGACCAGGACCTTTTACCAGAACCTCAACCTCTCGAACGCCCTGATCCATAGCCTTCTTCGCTGCCTGTTCCGCGGCAAGCTGAGCTGCAAAAGGAGTACCCTTTTTGGTTCCCTTAAATCCGGACGTACCAGCACTGGCCCACGAAAGCACGTTTCCCTGACGATCAGTGATGGAAACAAGGGTGTTATTGAAGGTTGACTTTATGTGCGCAACGCCCTCTCGCACAATCCTCTTCTCTCTTTTCTTTTTCTTCCCTGGTTTAGCCAAATTGATCAAAACCTCCTTATCCTATATTCAAAATCGCCTACTTCTTTCTCCTCACACCAACGGTCCGTCTTGGACCTTTCCGGGTTCGCGCATTGGTTCGAGTTCTCTGCCCTCTTACCGGTAATCCCCGACGATGCCTCAAGCCCCGGTAACAGCCAATGGCAATCAGACGCTTGATGTTCTGAGAAACCTGTGCCCGCAGTTCCCCCTCAACCGGGTACTTTTCCACTGCCTTCTGAACCCGGCTGATTTCATCATCAGTTAAATCCTTCACTCGAACCTCAGGGCTCACCTTCGCCTCTTCAAGGACCACCTTTGCCAAACTCTTGCCGATACCATAAATGTAAGTCAGAGCAATATCAATCCTCTTATTTGCCGGTAAATCAACACCCGCGATCCTGGCCATATCCGTCCTCCTAACCCTGTCTTTGCTTGTGTCGCGGATCAGAGCACACTACCACCACCCGACCCCTGCGACGAATTACTTTGCACTTTTCACATCTCGGTTTCACAGACGCACGAACTTTCATTCTAATACCTCCTCTTCAATAATTCAACCCCTCTTACTTGTGTCGATACACAATCCGTCCTTTGGTGGGGTCATACTTAGAAATCTGAACCACAACCGTGTCCCCCGGAAGTATCCGGATGTAATGCATGCGCATTTTACCAGAGATATGCGCCAGTATGGTTTTTCCAGTTTCCAACTCCACTCTAAACATCGCATTGGGCAACGGCTCGAGAACCGTTCCCTTTACCTCGATAATGTCCTCCTTAGGCATTCGCAAAAATCATCCCCTCTCCCACAAAGTTAAAATCTCCGGCACACCATCGGTCACCAGTACGGTATGCTCAAAATGGGCCGATAATCCACCATCTTCAGTTACAATCGTCCAGCCATCTTTCATGACCCGTACTCGATATCCTTTCTCGTTAACCATTGGTTCAATCGCCAGAACCATGCCTCTCTCTAAAAGAACGCCCTGCCCTCTTTTGCCGAAATTGGGCACCTGCGGTTCTTCATGTAAAGCTCGACCAATACCATGTCCCACAAGATCCCGTACCACCGAAAAACCGTTACGTTCAGCCACCGTCTGGATGGCGTATGAAATATCTCCAATCCGATTTCCAGGGATTGCTGCCCTAATACCAGCGTACAGTGCCTCCTTCGTTATTTCCACCAACCGGTGAGCCAGAGTATTTCCATTTCCAACTACCACACTGAACGCCGCATCAGTATAAAAACCTTCAAATTCAACCCCCAGATCAATACTTACCAGGTCCCCCTCTTTCACCACCTGCTTCCTGGGAATCCCATGCACAACCTCGTCATTGAACGAAACACAGACCGAAGCAGGGAAGCCCCGATACCCTAAAAAGGCAGGGCGAGCCCCTAATCGGCGAATTTCTTTTTCAGCGATCTGGTCTATTGAAGACGCCTGGATGCCCGGAATAATTACACTCTTAACTTTCTTTAATACTTCACCCAAAATCTGACCACTGCGTCTCAGGGCTTCGACTTCTTCTTTGGTTAAAAATTGGCCCATAAAGACACTTACCCTTTCAGGATCTCCTTAACCCGCTCATAGACATCCTCGATAGAACCATCTGCAGAAACGACCTTCAAAAGGCCTTTACGAGCGTAAAATTCCACAAGGGGTCTCGTTTGCTCTTCGTAGACCCTGAGTCGTTCCCGGATGACCTCCGGGCGGTCATCCGGTCTCTGGACTACCTTCCCCCCACAGTTATCGCAGATTTCGTCATTCCGTGGAGGCTTCGAAAGAAGATTATAGGGAGTTTGGCACTTTTCACAGACTCGGCGCGCAGAGAGACGTTTCACAATTTCATCGCTATCCATTTTGAAATAGAGGACTGCGTCAATCCGTATCCCTAACTCTTGAAGCATTTTTTCCAGTACTTCAGCTTGGGGGAGGGTCCGAGGGAAACCGTCCAGAATGAAACCACTGTCAAGTTCCCTACCCGAAAGTTTTTCCCTCACAATTCCAATGACAACTTCATCAGGGACTAACTTCCCTGCTTTTACAAATTCCTCAGCCCGTTTCCCCCATTCAGTCTGATTTTGAATAGCCAGACGAATGATATCCCCGGTGGAAAGTTGGGGAATTCCAAAATCTTTCTCAATCATTTTGGCCTGCGTTCCTTTGCCTGCTCCTGGTGGTCCTAAAAGAATGATGCGCATTGTTTCACTCCTTATCGCACTATTTTTTGAGGAATCCTTCATAATGCCTCATTAAAAGTTGCGCCTCCAACTGATTGACTGTCTCAATGGCCACACCAACCATAATGAGAATCGCCGTTCCACCAAAATAAAACGTGGTGATCCTGGTGAGATTTTCCACCGCGTTGGGAACCACTGCAATAAAGACTAAAGCCAGAGCACCCCACAAAGTAATCCGGGAAAGGCACCGGTCAATATACTCAACCGTGGGTTTCCCAGGTCTAATACCCGGCACAAAACCACCGTATTTTTTCATATTCTCAGCCAGCTCCATGGGATTAAAGGTTACCGCAGTGTAAAAATAGGTGAAGAATAAAATTAGCGCTGCGTAAAGCAAAATATAGAGAGCAGAATTTGGAGAGAGCGCGTCGGCAATTGCTTTCATGAAACTCGAACCCTGGAAAAACTGGGCCAGCGTTGCCGGGAAAAGGAGAATCGAGGAAGCGAAAATAATGGGGATAACTCCTCCCTGAATGACCCGAATGGGAATATGCGTGCTCTGCCCGCCATATACTCTCCTCCCAACCACCCTCTTCGCATACTGCACGGGAATTTTCCGCTGTGCTTCTTGAAAAGCAACCACGAAGGCAATAATGAAAACTGCAACCACCAGGGTGATGGCAAAAAGCAACACGTTGATTTCGCCCACCCGAATGAGGGAAATGGTTCGTACAAACTGGGGAAGGAGACGGGCCACAATTCCTCCAAAGATGATAAGCGAGATGCCATTCCCAATTCCAAAGTCAGATACAATTTCTCCCAACCACATCAGGAACATGCTCCCCGCGGTAAGAGTGAAGATTACCGCTATTCGGTATCCCCATCCTCCTATCGCCAACACTCCCAGATTTTCCATCCACACCGTGATTCCAAAACCCTGAACGATGGCAAGCAATATCGCACCCCACCGGGTATACTGAGCGATTTTATCCCGACCCTCTTCTCCACTTTTGGCTAACTCCTCAAGTTGCGGCACCACCGAAGTGAGAAGCTGAATAATGATGGAAGCGTTGATGTACGGCATAACCCCCAGAGCCAGTACTGAGAAATTGCTCAGAGCACCCCCAGCAAACATGTCCAGGAAACCCAGAATCCCTCCCTGAGAAAAGACATTGGACAGAGCCTTGGGGTCAATTCCTGGAACAGGAATATGAGCACCGATTCGGAACACAACCAGCATGGAGACGGTAAAAAGAATGCGCCGCTTTAAGTCTGGAACCCTGAATAACTTGAGTAGCGATTCCCACATCTCATGCCACCTCGGCTTTCCCGCCCTTTTCTTCAATCATGAGCCTTGCCTTCTCCGAAAAGGCGTCTGCTCTGACTACCAGTTTCCTCTCCAACACTCCTTTTGCCAGCACTTTCAACTTTGCCGTCTCATCTTTAACAATTCCTGCCTCTTTCAGAACCTTTTTATCAACCTGAGTACCATCAGCAAAAACATTAAAGGCCTGGAGATTCACGATTTCCCACTTTTCAGAAGGAACCCGACGAAAACCCCTTTTCGGTATCCGGCGTACTAAAGGCATCTGCCCACCCTCAAATCTGGGGTGAATCTGACCTCCCGAACGAGCTTTTTGCCCTTTGTGGCCCCGACAAGAAGTCTTACCGTGTCCAGAACCGACGCCCCGTCCTACCCTTTTGGAAGGATGAAAAGAACCCCGAGCTGGTTTCAAATCATTGATTTGCATTGACCTCATACTCCTTCCCAATCTCTTCGACTCGTAAGAGATACCCAACCTTGTGGATCATACCCCGCAGAGAGGGAGAATCCTCTTTAACCATCGTCTGATAGAGCTTCCGGAAACCAAGCGCCTTTACGGTTTTCTTATGCGACTCAGGTCTTCCAATGGGACTGCGTACAAGAGTAATCCTCAAAAGCTTTTCACTCATGCACCACGACCTCCCTCTCTCTGGCGAACATCTCCTTCACGTTCTTCCCTCTCATCAGAGCCACTTCCTCAGGATTTTTAAGATTCAGCAAGCCCTTTATGGTAGCCTGTGCCAGATTAACAGGGTTATTGCTACCCAGAGACTTCGTTAAGATGTCTTTCACTCCTGCAACCTCGAGGATGGCCCGCACAGCACCACCAGCAATAACTCCAGTCCCTGGAGCAGCCGGCTTGAGAAAAACACTGCTGGAACCAAACTGACCCATAACTTCATGGGTAATGGTAGACTTTCTCATCGGAAACCGGAAAAGAGATTTTTTAGCTTTTTCAACCGCTTTCCGAACAGCGTCGGGAACTTCTTTCGCCTTGCCGATGCCAATACCCACAATCCCGTCCCCATTTCCTACCGCAACGAGCGCTCTAAAGCGAAAACGCTTACCACCTTTTACCACCTTGCTGACCCTGCTTACAGCAATGAGGCGTTCCTTAAGTTCCAATCCTTCAGGGTTTATTTTACCCATCGTTTTACCTCCGTCCTCTCAAAATACCAGTCCTGCTTCTCTGGCACCATCAGCTAAAGCCTTGACTCGACCATGATACTCATATCCTCCCCGATCAAATACCACGGCTTTGATCCCTTTTTCCACAGCCTTTTTACCGAGGAGAACACCCACAGCCCTGGCAACCTCAGTCTTGGTCCCCGTGAGACCCTTCAACTCTAGAGCAAGAGAAGAAACCCCAAGAAGCGTATGCCCCCGATCATCATCGATAAGCTGAGCATAAATATGTCGCAGGCTTCGAAAAACACACAGGCGAGGACGTTCTGCAGTGCCTCGTATTTTCTTCCGAATCCTCCTATGTCTTCTATCTCGCAACGCTTTTCTCTCTTTCACTAACATAACAGGACTCTCCCTTCACTTCGCGGTTGCTTTTCCTTGTTTCCGTCTCACAATCTCACCAACATATTTGATACCGGTCCCCTTATATGGTTCCACCTTTCGCAGTTTACGAATATCCGCCGCGACCTGTCCTACCCGCTCTTTATCAGCACCTTTCACCTTTATGACCTGTCCTTCTACCTCAAAACTGATTCCAGCAGGTGGTTCAATTTCGACCGGATGCGTAAAACCAAGGTTAAGTAGAAGATTATTTCCCTTTTTCTGAACACGATAACCAAGACCGTTAACCTCCAGAGCCCTTTCAAAGCCCTTTGAAACTCCCTGAATCATGTTGGCAACCAGGGTTCTGGTTAGGCCGTGAAGAGATTTGTCCAGTTTATTCTCTCCCTCACGCAAAACTCTGACCATTTGCCCTTCTCTTTCAATTTTCATCCGGGGATGAAATTCTCTCTCCAGCTTTCCCAAGGGACCTTCGACCACCACCTTGGAACCAGTTATAGTTACATCCACTCCCTTGGGAATCTCTATTGGCTTTTTCCCAATCCGAGACATACGAATCCTCCTTCACCAGACAAAACAGATAATCTCGCCACCTACGCCCAGGTGTCGGGCTTCTTTCCCAGTCATGACTCCCTGCGAAGTGGAAACAATGACTGTACCCATCCCACCAAGCAAAATCGGTATTTCATTCTTTCCAGCATAAATTCTCAAACCAGGCTTACTGACTCTTCGTAAGCCATTAATCAACCGTTCCCGATTCGGGCCATACTTGAGCTCAATAACCAGGTTTTTTTTGTTTCCTTCCTGGACAATCACCTGGTAATCCTTAATATATCCTTCTTCCTTCAGGATTCTTGCCACTTCCATCTTTAGCCTGGATGCAGCCATCTTCACCACGGTTTCACGAGCTTTCAAGGCATTCCGAATTCGAGTTAACATATCAGCAATAGGATCCGTATGGGCCATTTCCATTCCCCTTCCTACCAGCTCGATTTAACCACGCCTGGTATTTCACCTCGACCTGCTAACATCCGGAAACACAGCCTGCAGATTCCAAATTTTCGCAAATATCCTCGCGGTCTCCCACATAACCGACATCGATTCCTTCGTCGTACTTCAAACCGATACGTTTTATTCAGTCTCTCGACCTTGGCCTTACGAGCCATGAGCAGTCCTCCTCATTTTCGGAAAGGTAATCCCAAACTCTCTAACAACGCTTTTGCTTCTTCATCTGTTCTTGCCGTAGTTACGAAGGTAATATTCATCCCTCGTACCCGCTCCACCTTATCATAACTGATCTCTGGAAAAATCAGCTGTTCCTCAATACCAATCGTGCAATTGCCCCTACCGTCGAAAGAACCAGCAGGAAAACCCTTAAAATCTCGAATACGAGCAATAGCAATATTCAAGAAACGATCCAGGAACTCGTACATTCTCGCTCCTCTCAGGGTAACCTTACAACCAATGGGCATTCCTTTACGTAATTTAAAATTGGAGATTGACTTCCGGGCTCTGGTAACAAGCGGTTTCTGACCAGTGATCGCAGCTAATTCCTCCACCGCCAGGTCGAGATAACGAGCATTCTGCGTTGCGTCTCCAATTCCCAGATTGATGACCACTTTTTCTAACCTTGGAACCTGCATGACATTTCGGTATCCAAAACGCTTGAGAAGTTTGGGAACAGATTCTTGCACATATTTCTCTCTGGTAACCGACACTTCCGAAGACCTCCTTGCTATACTTTATCAATAATTTCGCCACACTTCTTGCATACCCGGACTCTGAACCTGGCATCAGCCACCTTTTTTCGCCCTATCCGGGTAACCTGGCTACAACGACTACATACCAGACGCAGATTGGAAACCCTGACCGGATTTTCCTGGTCAATGATTCCCCCCTGAGGGTTTTTCTGAGTGGGGCGAGTATGTTTTTTCACCATGTTAACTCCTTCGACCACTGCTTTGCCATCCTGCAGGAGAACCGTTAAAACCTTCCCCCGCTTGCCACGATCCTTTCCGTGTATGACTTCAACCAGATCACCCTTTTTAATAGGTAACTTAAATTTCTTTTTCGTTTCCAAAATCGATCACGCTCCTTATACAACTTCAGGCGCTAAGGAAATAATTCGCATGAAATTTTTTTCCCGCAACTCCCGACCTACCGGACCGAAAATACGGGTTCCCCTGGGAACATCTTGGTTATTAACGAGCACTGCTGCATTATCATCAAATCTGACGAATGTCCCGTCAGGCCGGCCCAGCTCCTTTCGAACCCGGACTACCACCGCTCTCACCACTTCCCCTTTCTTCACCCCTGAATGGGGTTCAGCTTCTTTAACCGAAGCGATAATAATATCTCCAATTGTCGCATAACGGCGATTCGAGCCACCCATCACCCGAATGCACATGATTTTCTTTGCACCGGTATTATCGGCCACTTCAAGCATTGTTCTCGGCTGAATCAACGAACTCTCCTCCTTCCTCAACCCTCGCCCTCTCTAACACTTCCACAACCCGAAAACGCTTCGTCTTGCTCAGGGGCCTAGTCTCTTCAATGAGCACTTTATCGCCTTTTCCACAGATTTTATTCTCATCATGAGCTTTAAACTTCGCATTCCTTTTGATCTTTTTTCTGTAAAGCGGATGTTCTGTAACCCTGGTTACTTTAACCACTACAGTTTTATCCATGGCGTTACTGACCACTTCTCCAACAAACTGTTTGCGAGCGCCCATTTTACTTTACCCCCTGTTTCTGCAATCCCAGTTCCCGCTCTTTGAGGATAGTCTTAATTCGAGCAACGTCCCTCTTTACCGTACGGATCCTCTGGGGATTCGCTAATTGGCCAGTGATGGTCTGAAAACGCAAATTAAAGAGCTCAGTCCGCAAATCTTTTAATTTCTGATTTAACTCTTCATTTGTCAAATTACGCAATTCGGAAGCCCTCATTATGGTCACCTCTACTCAACACTTCTCTCGACAACTCTCGTTTTGATGGGCAATTTATGAGAAGCCAGACGCAAGGCTTCCATAGCGGTTTCCCTGTCTACACCCCCGATTTCAAAAAGGACCTTCCCCGGTCTTACTACCGCTACCCATCCTTCTACTGGACCTTTTCCTTTACCCATTCGGGATTCAGTAGGTTTCTTCGTATAGGGCTTGTCTGGAAAAACTCTCACCCAGATCCTTCCCTTTTTAATATGTCTTGAAATGGCAACTCGCGCCGCCTCAATCTGAGGATTGGTAATCCAGGCCGGCTCCAGAGCCTGCAGACCAAAGTCACCGAAATCAACCTCACACCCTCGGTGGGCAATACCCGTCATTCTCCCACGTTGCTGTTTTCTATATTTAACTCTCTTGGGTATCAGCATAGTCTACCAATTCCTCCTCGTATTTCCCTTCTTTTACTTCTCCGAAGCCCCCTTCTTCCAGAACTTCACCCGGAGAGATTACTTCACCCTTAAAAATCCAAACTTTGACACCAATTTTACCGTACGTGGTGATCGCTTCGGCAAATCCATAGTCTATATCAGCACGTAAAGTCTGTAAAGGCAAGCGACCTTCACGATACCACTCTTCACGAGCAATCTCTGCTCCTGCCAGTCTTCCAGAACAGGCTACCTTGATTCCTTTGGCTCCAGCTTTGAGTGCGCGAACAATGGCCTGTTTCATAGCTCTCCGGTAAGAAACACGTCGCTCGATCTGCAAAGCGATGTTTTCAGCAACAAGCTGTGCATCGGTTTCGGGGGATTGAACCTCTTCGACCGAAATTTGGACATTTTGGTTCCCAATCATGGCCTGCAAATCTTGTTTCAATTTTTCAACTTCGCTTCCCTTACGACCGATGACAATTCCTGGACGAGCCGTTTTGATAACCACTTTAACCTGGTTTGCTAAACGTTCCACCTCAACCCTGGAAACTCCAGAGCGATAGAGCCTTTCTTTGATGTATTGCCGAACCTTCAAATCCTCTAAAAGATGATCCTGAAACTTTTTCTCAGCATACCAGCGAGATTGCCAATCTTTAATAATACCCAAACGTAAACCGACTGGATTGACTTTCTGCCCCAATTACCTTCCCTCCCCCGCTTCGGAAACAACCACAGTGATATGAGAACTTCTTTTGCGAATCAGATACGCCCTCCCCATGGCTCTGGGCCTTATCCTCTTCATGGTAGGCCCTGGATTTACAAAAGCCTGGGATACCACCAATTTATCCACATCCAAACCCCGATTGTTTTCAGCATTCGCAATAGCAGACTGTAATACCTTATAAACCAGCCGAGCAGACTTCTTAGGAACAAACTTAAGGAGCGCAAGCGCCTCCTGAGCCTTTTTACCCCGAATGAGATCCACGGCCTGTCTGGCTTTGCGAGGTGAAATACGCAAATACTTCGCGGTTGCTCTGGCTTCCACCAAGGCACACCTCCTTATTTCAGAGCGGTAGAACGCTCAGTGGGATTTCCGTGTCCCTTAAACGTCCGGGTCGGAGCAAACTCCCCTAAACGATGTCCAACCATCTGTTCCGTGATGTAAACTGGCACATGCTTCTTTCCGTTATGCACCGCAATGGTGTGTCCAACCATTTCGGGAATAATCACGCAGGCCCGGCACCAGCTCTTGATGACTCTCTTTTCACCGCGCCTATTCATCTCGTCAATCTTCTTTCGTAATTTCGGGTCCACATAGGGACCTTTTTTAGACGACCTACCCAATGCAATGCCTCCTTCCGCTTACTTTCTCCTCTTTACAATCCACTTATCAGTATTTTTGTTTTTCCTGGTCTTGAATCCCTTGGTCAACACACCCCAAGGGCTGACCGGATGCCTTCCACCATGGGATCGCCCCTCACCACCACCATGAGGATGATCAATGGGGTTCATGGCTACACCTCTTACCGTTGGGCGTATTCCTAACCAACGGCTTCTACCAGCTTTTCCAATGGTCACGTTCTCGTGGTCGACATTCCCAACCTGTCCAACTGTAGCCATACAGTCAAGATGGATAAGACGTACTTCTCCAGACGGCATCCTTACCTGAGCGTAGTCGCCTTCTTTAGCCATAAGCTGTGCATACCCACCTGCAGATCGAACCAACTGTCCTCCTTTACCCTTTCGAAGTTCAACATTATGAATAAAGGTTCCCACCGGTATCGAACGAAGAGGGAGAGCATTCCCTGGCCGGATATCGGCATCAGGTCCGCTTATCACGGTATCTCCCACCACCAGTCCCAGGGGAGCAATGATGTACCGCTTTTCACCATCAACATATTTCAAAAGAGCAATACGGGCTGAACGATTTGGGTCGTACTCAATCCTCTCCACTTTGGCAGGAACACCAATCTTGTCTCTTTTAAAATCGATGATCCGATACTTTCTCTTGTTTCCTCCACCCTGATGACGAACCGCAATCCTTCCCTGGTTATCCCTCCCTGCTTTACTCTTGAGGGTCTCAAGCAGTGACTTCTCAGGCCCCCCTGGAGTGATTTCCTCAAAGGCATATCCACTCATATGGCGCCGACTCGGAGTAACAGGTTTATATTCTTTGATGTTTGCCATCCCGATTCTCTCCTTTATCACTACGAAATATCAAAGGCCTTAATCCGCTCACCGGGCTTCACAAAAACGATAGCCTTTTTCCAACTACTGGTTTCTCCTTCGAAACGACCCAGTCTTTTCTTTTTTCCTCCTACTCTTACGGTGTGTACCTTAAGAACCGTCACACCAAACATGTTCTGAACAGCCTTTTTAATTTCAGGTTTGGTCGCCCGAAGGTCTACTCTGAAAACGTACTTATTCTCTTTCTGAAGCCCAACCGTTTTCTCCGTCATGATTGGGTGAATAAGAACTTCATGCTCACCGTTCACCACCATACACCTCCACCAATTTCAGAAAAGCCTCTTTCTCCATAATCACCGCGTTAGACCAGAGAAGAAGATAAGTATGCACTTCATTGATCGGCTTTACGACCACAAGGGGGAGATTTGCAAACGCTCGTACCACTCCCTCTTTCTTCATCACGGTAATCAGCAAAACTTTCTTTCCCTCGGAAACGCCAAAATCCCTCAAAAAAGACACTGCTTCCTTGGTCTTGGGCATCTGAAAATCAAGATTATCAACAATGATAAGAGCTTTTTGCCCAATTTTCTCACTTAAAGCTAAAATAAAAGACTTCTTCTGTTCTCCCTTGGGAAGCGAATGATAGAAAGAACGTGGCAAAGGACCAAAAACAACTCCTCCACCTCTCCAGATTGGTGAACGGATGCTTCCATGACGTGCCCGACCCGTTCCCTTTTGACGCCAGGGTTTTTTCCCACCACCACGCACTTCACCCCGAGTTTTGGCTTTGGCAGTCCCCAGGCGTTGATTATCAAGAAAACTTTTCACCGAAAGATAAAGCAGGTGGGCATTCCTTTCCATCGGTAGAATATTCTCTCGCACGCTGACACTTCCTACCACTTTTCCACTTCTATCTTTCACTTCGAGTTCCATCTGTGTTCCTCCTACAATACTCTCTTTTTCACCAAGACCTTGCTCCCTGCTGGCCCCGGTACCGCTCCTTTAATGAGGAGAAGATCTCGTTCGGGATTTACACCTACCACTTCTAGATTCCTAACTGTCACCGTATCCCGTCCCATTCTTCCTGGAAGACCTTTGCCCTTAAACACCCTCTCGGCATCGGTACCACCAATCGAACCGGGCTCTCGATAAAACATCGAACCGTGCGTTGCTGGGCCACCTCCATACCCATATCGACGCACCACACCCTGAAAACCTTTGCCCTTTGAGACACCGGTCACGTCAACCTTATCACCAACTTGAAACCCATCGACCTTCAAGGTTTGTCCTATCTGGTATTCACCAATGTTTTCAAAGCGAAATTCAGCCAAAAATCGTAGAGGTGGTGTTCCAGCCTTTTTGAGATGCCCAAGCTGAGGTTTATTCAACTTTTTTTCTTTAACCTCTCCGTAACCCAGTTGCAAAGACTGATATCCCTCTTTTTCCTGAAGTCGTTTCTGCACCAAGTAACAGGGGCCACATTTGATCACCGTTACCGGTATTACCAGGCCATCTTGGTTGAAAATTCGCGTCATGCCAACCTTTTCGCCAATCATCCCGTATCGTACTGTTTTCATCCCTACCTCTCTCCTTCCTTCACTGAGAGCCCACTAAAGCTTAATTTCGATGTCTACACCCGCTGGCAGATCCAAATGCATTAAAGCATCCACAGTTTTGGGATTGGGATCCAGGATGTCAATCAACCTCTTATGGGTCCTCATTTCGAACTGATCTCGAGACTTTTTATCCACGTGAGGAGAACGTAAAACTGTATATCGAGAAATTTCTACTGGCAAAGGAACTGGACCCGCCACAGTCGCTCCAGTTCGCTCCACCGCCTGAACAATTCTAACCGCAGATTGATCTAAAATTCGATGATCATACCCCTTTAACTTAATTCGGATTTTTTGAGCCACCTTTCATGCCTCCTCATCTCAAACTCACTCAATAATATCCGATACCACTCCAGCCCCTACCGTTCGTCCTCCCTCACGGATAGCAAAGCGCAAACCCTTCTCCATGGCAATGGGGTAAATGAGCTTCACTTCCAAATTGGCGTTGTCTCCAGGCATGACCATTTCCACACCCTGAGGGAGCTTAATCTCTCCAGTGACATCAGTGGTTCGGAAGTAAAACTGAGGACGATATCCATTGAAGAAGGGAGTGTGTCGGCCACCTTCCTCTTTGGTGAGCACGTAGACTTCGGCTTTGAAGTGGGTATGGGGGGTGATGGTACCTGGAGCTGCCAGAACCTGCCCTCGTTCTACCTCTTTTTTGTCGATACCCCTCAAAAGCACTCCAATGTTATCACCAGCCTGAGCTTCGTCCAGGATTTTGCGGAACATCTCGATACCGGTGACCACCGTCTTTTTGATCTCATGGGAGAGACCCACGATTTCCACCGAGTCACCCAGCTTGAGGGTGCCACGTTCTACTCTTCCAGTGACCACCGTCCCTCGACCGGTGATGGAGAAAACATCTTCAATGGACATGAGAAAGGGTTTATCCAGTTCCCGCATGGGAAGAGGAATATACTGGTCCATGGCATCGAGGAGTTTCCAGATACCGCCACACCACTCACACTCTTTCTTCCCACAGCCACACTGCAAGGCTTTGAGGGCACTACCGGGGATGATGGGAATCTCGTCACCAGGGAATTCATACTTACTCAAAAGTTCCCGGACTTCCATTTCCACCAGTTCGATGAGTTCCGGGTCATCCACCATGTCCACCTTGTTGAGGAAGACGATGATATAGGGAACACCCACCTGACGGGAGAGGAGAATGTGCTCTCGGGTCTGGGGCATGGGGCCATCAGCTGCAGAGACCACCAGCACAGCTCCATCCATCTGGGCTGCACCGGTAATCATGTTCTTCACGTAGTCAGCATGCCCTGGACAGTCAATGTGGGCATAGTGGCGGTTCTCAGTTTCATACTCCACATGAGCAATGGCAATGGTGATACCCCGCTCTCTCTCTTCAGGAGCTTTATCAATCTGCTCAAAGGGGGTGTAATTCGCCATGCCATGTTTGGAAAGGGTCAAGGTAATGGCGGCAGTGAGTGTGGTTTTACCATGATCGACGTGTCCAATGGTTCCCACGTTGACGTGCGGTTTTTTCCTCTCAAACTTTTGCTTTGCCATAGGATATCCTCCTTTTCCTTCTTATCTATTCTTCTCCACTATCTCTTTCATTAGAGAAGAAGGAACTTCTTGGTAATGAGAAAACTGCATGGTATAATTTGCTCTTCCCTGGGTTAGAGAGCGTAGAGCCGTTGCATATCCAAAAAGACTGGCCAAAGGAACCCTGGCGTTGACAATTTGAATATCCCCCTTAGCTTCCATGCCCTCAACTTTGCCTCGGCGAGCGTTGAGGTCCCCAATCACATCTCCCAGGTACTCCCGAGGAACGATAACCTGAACCTTCATGATGGGTTCCAAGATCACCGGGCTTGCCTTTTCAATAGCTTCTTTCACAGCCATAGCTCCGGCAATCTTAAAAGCAATGTCAGAAGAATCCACCGGATGATACGAACCATCTATAAGGCGTACCTTTAAATTAACCACCGGAAACCCGCTGATTACCCCGTTATCCAGAGCTTCCTTTACTCCGGCCTGGACCGCGGGAACATATTCCTGGGGTATGACTCCACCAAATATTTTATTTTCAAAGATAAACCCTTCATAGGGCTCAATTTCCAGAACTACATGCCCGTATTGACCTCTTCCTCCAGTTTGACGAATGAACCTTCCTTCGCCTTTCGCTCTTGATTTGATCGTCTCTTTATATGCCACCTGAGGTTTTCCTATGTTCGCTTCAACTTTAAATTCTCGCAATAAACGGTCAACAATAATCTCAAGGTGAAGCTCACCCATGCCAGAAATGATAGTCTGGGTGGTCTCCTCATCGGTGCGTACCTTAAAGGTGGGATCTTCTTCGGAAAGTTTATTCAAAGCCATGGTTAGTTTATCCTGGTCCGCCCTGGTCTTGGGCTCAATTGCTACCGAGATAACTGGCTCCGGAAAGGATGGGATCTCGAAAAGAATTGGATGGCGCTCTTCACAGATGGTGTCACCGGTCGTTGTCTTCCGCAGACCCACAATACCACACAAATCACCTGCCTTGACTTCTTCCACATCCTCCCTCCGACTGGCATGCATAATGAGCAGACGGCTTACCCTTTCTTTTTCGCCCTTAGTGGCGTTGTACACATAACTTCCGCTCTTCAATTTTCCAGAATAAACACGTAAAAAGGAAATTTTTCCCGCGTGAGGATCCATGACGATTTTAAAAACCAGACCAGCAAAAGGCTCATCAATAAGTGGTAAACGAAGCTCTTCCTCACCACTGCGAGGATTCATTCCTTTTAAAGAAGGAAGGTCCGCAGGGGAAGGAAGATACCATACTACAGCATCAAGAAGCAGTTGAATACATTTATTTCGCAAGGCGGAACCGGCAAGAACCGGAACAAACTTCCCTTCTATGGTTGTTTTCCTGATAGCGTAACGAATTTCAGCAGGGGTGATTTCTTCTCCGCTCAAATACTTTTCAAAAATCTCTTCATCAAGCTCAGCCAATGCTTCCAAAAGTTTTTCGCGATGAGAAAAAACTTCGGATTCCATCGCTTCAGGAATATCAGTCACCCGGTACCGTAAACCTTCTTCATCGACATCATACAAATAAGCCTTTAATTCGACCAAATCAACAACTCCCAAAAAATCAGACTCTTTCCCTACCGGTACCTGAATAGGAAAGGCATTGGCATTTAGCTTTTTTCGAATGGCTTCTACCACAGCGTAAAAATCAGCCCCAACCCGGTCCAGTTTGTTGACAAAAGCAATCCGAGGTACCCGATAACGATCCGCCTGATACCATACCGTCTCCGACTGAGGTTCGACACCTCCCACACCGCAAAAGACAGCAATGGCTCCATCGAGGACTCGCAAGCTTCTTTCTACTTCTACTGTAAAGTCCACGTGGCCTGGCGTATCAATAATATTAATCCGACAATTCTTCCAGAAACAGGTTGTAACCGCCGAGCTGATGGTGATTCCCCGCTCTTGCTCCTGAGGAAGGAAATCCATCGTCGCTGTACCTTCATGAACTTCGCCCATCCGGTGAATCCTGCCGGTATAATAAAGGATGCGCTCGGTAACTGTAGTCTTACCTGCATCTATATGGGCCATAATACCGATATTTCGAATATGGGAAATTGCGTATTCCTCAAACTTCGGCTCTACTTTATTCATGTTTTTACTCACGCGTACTGGGTGACCTCCCTTTTATCAGAACCACCGATAGTGGGCAAAAGCTTTGTTCGCTTCCGCCATGCGGTGGGTATCTTCTCGCTTTTTCACCGCTCCACCTGCACCATTGGCAGCATCGATGATCTCGCTCGCTAACCTCTCCATCATGCTTTTTCCCTGTCTTGCTCGAGCATAGTTTACCAGCCACCGCAAACCAAGGCTCCTACTCCGACCAGGACGCACTTCAATTGGAACCTGATAGTTCGCTCCACCCACCCGTCTTGGTCGTACTTCCACAAGAGGCATGACGTTATTCAATGCTTGAGAAAAAACTTCCAGGGGATCTCTTCTGGTTTTTTCCCTGACAATTTCAAAAACACCGTAAACAATTTTCTCAGCAATGCTCTTTTTGCCGTCCTTCATAACTTTATTAATCAACATCGCCACATCCACACTATTGTACACTGGATCTGGATGGACTTCCCTTTCTGAAACTGGACCTTTTCTGGGCACCTTTGCGTTCTCCTCCTTTCAGGATTTGGGTCTTTTCGCACCGTACTTGGAACGACCCTGCTTCCGTTTTTCTACACCAGCAGTATCCAGGGTTCCACGAATCACGTGGTAACGAACCCCTGGCAGATCCTTTACTCTACCACCCCGAATCAGAACGATAGAGTGTTCCTGGAGATTATGACCAATACCAGGGATATAGGCGGTCACTTCCATGCCATTTGTCAACCGTACTCGAGCAACTTTCCGCAACGCTGAGTTTGGTTTTTTGGGAGTAATGGTCCATACTCGAGTACACACTCCCCGTTTCTGAGGAGAACCCTTCAGAGCTGGAGCACCGCTCTTCTTTCTGACCTTTTTACGACCTTCACGAACTAATTGGTTAACCGTAGGCATTTCATTCCTCCTTTACTTGGAAGCGTTCTCTTGATTACTTTCTGAAAAGTCAAGCAAAGCAGCACAGGAAGAAGCAACCTCTATTCCACACACCCTTCCCAGTGTTTCCGCCAAATCAACATATTCAACTTCTACTCTTCTTTCCTTTGCCAGACTTTCTATTCTTTCCCTAATCTTTTTCTCCACATCCATAGCCAAATACACTTTTTTCGCCTTTCCTCTCTGGATTGCCTTTTCGGTAGCCCTCAATCCCACTACCTTTCTAGCATATTTCAACTCTTCAAGACCCATAACAAAACACGACCCCCAAGACAACGGAGGAATTTTACCAGCATTTTAAAGACCTGTCAACGATTGACGGACGAAGAAGAGGAGTACCATTACTCCTCTTCTTCGTCTTCATCAAGGTTATCTTCGTAATCTTCTTCGTAAGTAACAAAGTCCTCCTCTTCCTCGCCATCCTCACCCGAAGTGACAAATCCCTCCCCAAATTCTTCCTCCAGAAGGGAAGCAATGCCCTTTGCCCCCATCAAGTCCCGGATCAGGTCCTCCTGTATCTCAGGATGCTCCTGAACCATAACCTCACCTTCGGTAGAAAGACGAATTTTCCGGTAACGACTGCAACCAGTGCCCGACGGAATAACTTTTCCAATAATCACGTTCTCTTTGAGGCCAATGAGCTCATCAACCTTTCCTTTGATGGCTGAATCGGCCAGAACGTGTGTCGTCTGCTGGAACGAAGCCGCCGAGAGGAAACTTTCCACTGCCAGAGAAGCCTTGGTAATTCCAAGCACAATAGGCCTACCGGTGGCCACATTTTTTAGCCCAGGGAGATAAATGACTTCTTCAACCAAGGTTTTCACTTCTTTTTCACTTTCCAGATCCCGTAAGAAAAGGATACTAATGTTATCCTCTGCAATCCGGGCCACATCTTCTCGATCGATCACTTCTCCAGCCTTAACAAGCACAATACCGCTATTCCCCAGAATGACGTCCTGAGCAGCAACTTTTCCCACAATTTCCTGCTCGAGCATCTCAATCAATCTTCCTTCGATAGAGAAGAACCGTCCATCTCGAAGCGGTATTTCCCGAATACCCTCACTCACCAGCCTGCGTGCCGAGCCCCGGCTAATGGTCTGCCCCGAGGGAACAATCACCTCTCCAGTTTGAGGACTCACGATGTCTTTTGCCACTTCCTTCCCTAAAATCTCGTCCCGGAGCACCTTGACTAAATTCTCCTTAATGGGGAAAGATTTAATATTCTTCCATACCACTACCTGTTCCACATCGTGTTTCTGCAACACTTCAACCTGTTCATTTTCAAGACGAGTATGAGCCGGAATGAGTACTTCTTTAGTTTTGCGGCTTACCACATCCTCAGCAAGAATTAACCCCTTTAGCTTCTCCCAAGTGGTCTTTTCCCGAATTCGCAAACTCACTGGACCTATTTCGGCAATGGAATCAAGGAGGGTAAGTCTTAAGGTTTCACCAGCCTTGATGAGCGTTTTTCCCTCTTTATCTTTCATTTCCTCCACACAGACTCTATCTAGAAGTTCATGTTCCAGGTTCCGGTACCCCCGAATCACCCGCACCATGTTTCCTTCCTTTTCGATTAAGAAGGGTTTACATTCCATAGAAAGAATCTGTTGAATCGCCGATTCCTGCAGGGTTTCTCCTTTTCGCAGAATGGTTTCCCCAGAAATATCCAGAACATCTTCACCAAGTCTACGACCCTCCAAAAGAACTCTAGCATTTTCAAGAAGGGCCTGGTTTTCAGAAAGAATACGAGCGTTTTCTTTTTCGAAATCCTCCAGAAAAACCATTTCTCCAGACAAAAGACCAGTATTCCCAGCGTTTTCCACCATGATTTTGTTGAGACGGGCAATTTGCCGGATGATCACCTCAATATGCTTATCGTTGATATTCACACCCTGAGACACGTAAACAGACTGAATTTCTTCCAGGAGATATTTCTGCACGGCTCGAATCCCCTTGATTTTCAGAATGTCCCGGGGATTAATGGGCCCCAAAGTCAATCGCTCTCCCGCTCTAACCGTATCTCCTTCCACCACACAGATCCTGACATCGTGGGGCACGAAATAAGTGCGAATGGTCTGATCTTCTTCGTCTTCGCCAGGTCGGACATAAATTTTACGGCGGTTTCCGACAGTCTCAATCTTTTCCACCACTCCGTCCACCTCTGAGAGCACTGCTGCCTTTTTGGGTTTCCGAACCTCAAAGAGTTGCTCCACCCGGGGTAAACCCTGGGTAATATCTTCTCCAGCGATACGAATTCCTCCGGTGTGGAAAGTCCGCATGGTAAGCTGGGTCCCAGGTTCTCCGATAGATTGGGCCGCCACAATACCCACTGCCTCACCAATATCGACGAGACGCCCGGTGGCAAGATTCCTTCCATAACACTTCACACAAACCCCGTAGCGAGTTTTGCAGGTTAAAACCGATCGCACCCAGGCTTTTTTAATCCCGCCCTCTTTAAAGCGTTCCACCACTTTTTCATCAATTTCTTCGTTCGCTCTGACCAGCACTTCACCGGTTCTTTCGTCGATCACATCTCGGAGGGCGATTCTTCCCAGAATCCGATCTTCAAACGCTTCCACTACGTTGTCGCTCTCATCTCGCAGGTCTTCAAGAAGAACACCGTCATCGGTGCCACAATCTTCTTCACGAACAATCACATCCTGAGCCACATCCACAAGACGTCTAGTGAGATACCCGGATTTGGCCGTCCGAAGGGCTGTATCAGCCAATCCTTTCCTCGCTCCATGAGTGGAAATAAAGTATTCAAGAACACTCAGACCCTCCCGGAAATTGGCCCGGATGGGATATTCAATGATCCTTCCTGAAGGATCAGCCATAAGCCCGCGCATACCAGCGAGCTGGCTAACCTGACGGATACTCCCTCGAGCTCCGGATTTGGCCATCATGTTCACCGGGTTAAAATCACTCAGGCTTTTCAATATGGCATCAGCAATCTTGTTGGAAGCATCAGTCCAGACATCAATCACTTTTTGCTCTCGTTCCTCACTGGTAATGAGACCCTCGTTATAATGCTCGTTAATCTCCTCAACGCGTTGAGTCGCTTCTTCGATGATCTCGGTTTTTTCAACCGGAATTTCGAGATCCAGAACTCCAATGGTCGAGCCAGACTTAGTAGCATAATGAAATCCTAATTCCTTAATCCTATCAAGCAACTGCACCGTGACCAGGTTTCCAAAGTTTCGGTAACAGAGATCCACAATCTCCGAAAGTTTCTTTTTGGTAATGGACTCATTATAATAAGGCATCCCCTCAGGAAGAACCTGGTTGAAGATGATTCTTCCCACCGTGGTTTCCCGAATTTCGGGATGACGCTCAGTAATTTCCCTAACAAAAATGGGTTCATGCAAGTCAAGTTTCCGGAAAGAATATGCAAGCATTGCTTCATTAACATCGCGGAAAATTCTCCTCTTTGCACCTTTGTTACCAAGAAGCGTCAGATAGTAACAGCCTAAAACCATATCCTGGGTGGGAACCGCGATGGGCTTTCCATGAGCAGGAGATAGAATATTGTGCGATGATAGCATGATGATTTGTGCCTCGGCCTGTGCTTCCGCCGAAAGGGGCACATGCACCGCCATCTGATCACCGTCAAAGTCAGCATTAAAAGCTGGACATACCAGGGGATGGAGCTGAATGGCGTTCCCTTCCACAAGCACTGGCTGAAAGGCCTGAATACTCAGGCGGTGAAGCGTTGGAGCACGATTCAACAGTACCGGATGTTCGGCAATCACTTCTTCCAGGATACCCCAGACCTCATCGCGGACCTTCTCTACCATTCGCTTGGCACTCTTAATATTATGGGCAAATCCCTTGTCCACCAGTTTTTTCATCACAAAGGGTTTAAACAGTTCCAGAGCCATTTTTTTGGGAATCCCGCACTGATCAAACCGAAGCCGTGGTCCAGAAACAATTACCGAACGGCCAGAATAATCAACCCGTTTCCCCAGGAGATTTTGACGGAAACGACCCTTTTTACCCCGGAGCATGTCGCTCAACGACTTCAGAGGTCGATTGCCAGGACCGAGCACCGGTCGCCCTCGACGGCCGTTATCAAAAAGGGCATCAACAGCTTCCTGAAGCATCCTTTTCTCATTTTTCACGATAATTTCCGGAGCACCAAGCTGGAGAAGTCTCTTCAGACGGTTATTTCGGTTAATTACCCGCCGATAGAGGTCATTCAAGTCGGAAGCAGCAAACCTTCCCCCGTCAAGCTGGACCATGGGTCGGAGATCCGGTGGAAGCACTGGAATGACTTCAAGAATCATCCACTCCGGTCGGTTTCCAGACTTGCAGAAGGATTCCACCACTTGAAGTCTTTTGATAAGCTTTTTGGCCTTGGCTCCAGAAGATTCTTTCAGTTCTTTACGCAGTTCTCGAGCCAACTGGTGCACATCAATGTTCTTCAGAATTTCCCGTACCGCTTCAGCACCGACTCCAGCTTTGAACTCAGGATCATAATGAGAAAGAAGACGAGCTTCGGTTTCCAGAATCATTTGGGAAACCTTAAGGCCAGTTTTGCCAGGATTTACCACAATATAACATGGTTCTTCCACCGTATCAGAAAGGACATTCTCCTCAAAAAGTCCTCCAAACACTTCTCGCAGCTGGTTGACCTCGGATTCCGACAGTTCTTCATCCCGCTGGTAGGGGAAAACCTTTATATCGACCACTTCAAAGTGGTTTTCATCAACCGGCTCTGCAGTGAAACTATCCTTGTACTTAGAATGATAGCGAGTGTAATCCTTAAGAGTCAGACGGTCACCAATCGAAAAAGGAAGGCTGTGCACTTCCACAATGTGGTGAGCCGGTTCAGCCCGAAAACTTGGATCATATTTCGAGTAAATCTTGTATTCGGTCTCCCGAATGATTGCTCCGGCACCCAGATCCGTAGAACCAGGGTCAATAACTTTATAACAATCCTCCCTTTTCCGACCCGAAGCAAAATAGAGTACCTTTTCCAGATTCTTAGGAATAATCCCCAGAAGAAGGGCCATCTTACTGGGTATACTCTTAAAATACCAGATATGGGAAACCGGAGTAGCCAGCTCAATGTGCCCCAGACGTTCACGCCGGACCGAAGATTTGGTGATCTCTACTCCACATCGATCGCAGACCATTCCCTTATCTTTTACTCTTTTGTATTTACCACAGTAGCATTCCCAATCTTTGGTAGGACCGAAAATCTTCTCGCAAAAGAGACCGTCCTTTTCTGGCTTCAAAGTGCGGTAATTTATCGTCTCCGGCTTTTTGACTTCACCCCGAGACCACTTTCTGATTTCCTCGGGAGAGGCCAATCCAATTTGAATCGCGCCAAGGTCGTTCACATCCACCAAGGGTCCTTCCCCCTTTTCTCACTTTTTTTCGCGTCCCTGGAGATTTACACCCAAGTTTGTTCCCTCTTCTTCAGTGTTTTCCATTTCCTCCAGGGAAATTTCCTTTTTCTTGGCATCAAAAACCTTCACACTCAAACACAAGCTCTGCAACTCCTTAACCAGTACTTTAAAAGACTCAGGCAGAGAAGGCTTAAATACATTTTTACCTTTCACAATGGCTTCGTATGCCTTCACTCTCCCAGTGATGTCATCCGATTTTACCGTAAGCATTTCCTGCAGAGTATATGCTGCACCATACCCTTCCAGAGCCCAGACCTCCATCTCGCCAAAGCGCTGACCACCAAACTGCGCCTTACCACCGAGAGGCTGCTGGGTTACAAGCGAGTATGGACCAGTGGAACGAGCATGAATCTTGGTTTCTACCAGGTGGGCCAGTTTCATCATATAGATATATCCCACAGTAACCCGGTTATCCAGGGGTTCACCGGTTCTCCCATCATAGAGTACAGTTTTTCCATCATGGTCAATCTGTAGATCTCTCGAAACACGGTGGTCAAAAAATTCTTCAAAATCCACCCTGCCTTCAGGCGACTGCACTTTGTTAATAGCTTCCAGAATTTCCCTTTCCCTCGCGCCATCAAAGGGTGGACTGGCTACAAATTGCTTTTCTTTATTAGCAATCCATCCCAAATGGGTTTCCAAAATTTGACCGATATTCATACGTGACGGCACTCCCAGAGGATTCAGCACAATGTCAACCGGTGTACCATCGGGAAGATAAGGCATGTCTTCTTCGGCGACCACTCGAGCGATAACCCCTTTATTTCCGTGACGTCCCGCCATCTTATCGCCCACCGAGATCTTCCGCTTCTGAGCGACAAAGACTTTTACCAGCTTATTGACCCCAGGAGATAGTTCGTCGCCGCTTTCCCGGGAAAACACTTTCACGTCAATAACCTTACCATATTCACCATGAGGTACCCGGAGCGATGTATCTCGGACTTCCCGAGCTTTCTCGCCAAAAATAGCCCGCAAGAGCTTCTCTTCAGGCGTCAACTCGGTCTCTCCTTTGGGGGTTACCTTCCCCACCAGAATATCACCCGGTTTCACATCTGCTCCAATCCGGATGATTCCGCTCTCATCCAGGTTACGTAACATGTCTTCTCCCAGATTAGGAATATCTCGGGTAATTTCTTCAGGACCCAGCTTGGTTTCCCGAGCCTCTATTTCGTACTCTTCAATGTGAATAGAAGTAAAAACATCCTCTTTGACCAACCTTTCGCTGATGACGATGGCATCCTCAAAATTCTCTCCTTCCCAGGGCATAAACGCCACAAGCACATTTCTCCCCAAGGAAACCTCACCCATCGCAGTACACGGACCGTCAGCAATGACCTGCCCCTTGGAAATAAAATCTCCTTTTCTTACAATCGGCTTATGGTTAATGCAGGTACTTTGGTTGGAACGCTGAAACTTATCCAGTTCGTAAACATCGATAAAACCATCTTCCGTTTCGATTTCAATACGTAAACTATCTGCCTTCCTCACCCAGCCAGCTCTTCTGGCCACCACCGTTGCTCCGGAGTCCTGTGCCACTTTATACTCCATTCCAGTTCCAATGTAAGGGGGATGAGGAGCAAGAAGAGGAACAGCTTGTCTTTGCATGTTCGTGCCCATGAGTGCCCGGTTCGCGTCGTTGTGTTCCAAAAAGGGAATCAACGAAGCCGAAACGCTGATAATCTGCTGAGGAGAAACATCCATAAAATCGACTTTACTTTTTGGAACCTCCACGATCTTACCCCGAAAACGGACCACCACTGTTTCTTCTACAAGCACCCCATCCTGGCCAACCTTCACGTCTGAAGGCGCGATGTGATAACGATCTTCTTCATCAGCAGTTAAATATATAATCTCGTTGGTTAATCTCCCATCTACGACCCGGCGATAGGGAGTCTCAATAAACCCATATTCGTTTACTTTGGCAAAAATGCAAATCGAAGTAATAAGACCAATATTGGGTCCTTCGGGAGTCTCAATGGGGCACATTCGACCATAATGGGTATAATGAACATCTCGAACCTCAAAACCGGCTCGCTCTCTGCTCAGTCCCCCCGGCCCCAGAGCACTCAGACGCCGTTTGTGAGTAATTTCAGAAAGAGGATTAATCTGATCCATAAATTGCGATAGAGGACTACTCCCCAGGAACTCCCGCAAAGCCGCTACCACTGGACGAACGTTAATCAAACTCTGAGGAGTGGGAGATTCGGTATCAGGCTGGATGGTCATTCTTTCTCTTATGACCTTTTCCACTCGGAGTAGGCCGGTGCGAAATTGATTTTGCAAGAGTTCCCCTACAAGTCTTGCTCGACGGTTCCCAAGATGGTCAATATCATCATCATATCCGATACCATCAATAAGGTTCAAAAGATACCGGATACTCCCCACCACGTCCTCGGGAGCAAGGGTTCTACTCTTTTTAACCCGTACCTTCTCGATACCCAGCCCTCGAAGTTCTCGGATCAGATCAAGCGTCAACTCTTTTCCTTTTTCTAAAAGCACTGTTCCCGTATCGATATCCTTGACGTCCTCGGTTAACACCCGACCCTCCAGATTTTCGGAGAGCACCTCCCAGGTATCTTCTCGCTCCACGTAGACTTTGACTTCAAAGTCTTCTTCGTTAAACACTTTAACGTACTCTATGGGATATTCCTGGCTTAGCCATTCAATTTCCTGAGCAAGCTGCCGGTTCAGGCGGTCATTCCTTTTCAAAACCACCTGATAGCGGGAGAAATCGCTTTCCATTTCCGGAGAAAATTCCCGCAAAACCTTCCGTTCCGCAAGGTCAATGACCAGATCTTCAGCCACCATCGGTTCTTCTATGCGCACAATCCGTTCTTCCAATCTTAATTTATTGTTGATTTTGTAGCGCCCCACTTCTCCCAGATCGTAATGTCGAGGATCACTAAAGAGATACCGGATAAAATCACGGGTATTCTCCTCAGTAGGCGGTTCGCTGGGTCTCAAGCGCCGAAACATTTCTGTAACTGCTTCTCTGGCATTGCTGGAAGGGTCTTTTTCCAGAGTTTTGCGAATTAAGGGATGACGATCGAAAAGAGACAGGATATCTTCATTACTGTCAAATCCAAAAGCTCTCACCAAAGTACAGGCGTTAATTTTACGACGTTTATCCACCCGCACAAAAAGCACATCCCCAGGATCGATACCGAACTCGAGCCAAGCCCCTCGATTCGGGATAATTTTAAATCCGTATTCCACTTTTCCAGTAGCAGTCACCTCTCTGGAAAAGAAAACTCCAGGAGAACGCACGAGCTGTGTCACCACCACTCGCTCGGCTCCATTGACCACAAAAGTACCCTTATCGGTCATAAGTGGCATATCACCCATGTAGACGTCCTGCTCTCGAATTTCATTGGTTCGTCGATCAATCAATCGTACTCGAACGTACAGCGGAGCAGCGTAGGTTCTTCCTTTTTCTTTGGCCTCTTTGATGCTCAGAGGCGGTTCTTCCAGACGGTATTCCAGAAACTCCAGAATCAAGTTACCAGTAAAATCCTGAATGGGGAACACTTCCAGAAAAACTTCCTGCAACCCCTGGCGCCTCCGCTCCTGAGGAACAACATCTGCCTGGAGAAACCACTGGAAAGAATCTCGCTGAATCTCTATGAGGTTGGGAATCTCGGCACAAGGAGGAATCTTAGCAAAACTTCGCCTTCTCACATAACCCAGACTCACGCATCACACCACCTTTGAGGGGAAGTTAAAAATGGGAGCAACACTTATCAATACCTATCAAATTCTCATACCAAAAATAGCAGAAAAAATAAACAACCCATCCTTTTCCATGAAACAATTGGGCTTTCAAACCGACAATTGGTCATTGTAAAAGATTTACGCAGGTCTGTCAAGAGATTCAGGAGGATAATTTTGGAAAAATTATCGAAGCATACCCTACAACTCGGTCCATATCACCGGTTACCTCACCACTGTGCGTATACACCAAAAGAGATCCCTTACTTCCTGAGATATTTCGGTGATATTCCATCAATACTGCAATACCCCCAGGACCACAAACACTGATTCCTCGTGTATACATTTCCCTATAAAAACCTTCGACATCCAGAGAAAGAATACGAACAATCAGGGCAGAATCTTTTTCGGTTACCACATTCGCCTCTTCATAATGGGAAAAATCGCTGCTGGCAACGATACAAAGCCTGCGACACGCACTGAGTTTTTTCAAAGCTTCGGCAATAGCGCGAGCCGTCGCTGGATCCTGTTTGACAAGCGCAATTGGCAGCACCTTAAAATCATAGGAAAGAAAACATTGCAGAAAAGGGAGCTGCACCTCCAGAGAGTGTTCTAATCGATGAGCCTCTGAATCCACCCGAAAAAAGGGGTTGTGTTCCACCAAAAAATCAATCGCTTCTCGATCCAAGGCCACAAGGCCGAGGGGAGTTTGCCAGAAATCCTCGCCTCCCAGAGCCACTTCTGCCCCGATCCCTCGGTGATTTGGTCCAATGAGCACCACAGTCTCTACAGGGGGAGAAAGAGAGAGAGCATAAGAAGAGTACGCGGCAATCTTTCCAGAATAGATATATCCAGCATGGGGGCTGACCACACCGACAACACCTTTTGCACCCTGCAGGGACCTTTGAATCACTTGCTTCGTTTCTTCGGTCAACATGGTTCTAACCATAGCGCGCAGTTCCTCTCCCTGCGAAGGATAAAAATATCCAGATACCGCTGGTTTTCTTACCATTTTGACCACCTCTTACGGTACATTTTTATTCGATAGAAAACTAAAAGAAGCAAAAGAAGCACAAGGGCGAGAACCAAAAGAAAGACATTTGACCCACCCATCAGAAGAAAAGAAAGCCAAAGGAAAGAGAGAAAAGCACGCCAGTAACCATTCCGAAAAGACCTGAGATAAAACTCTCGGGCGCTTTCCGCTTTCCCGATTTTGCGTAATTCTTTTCCCTTCAGGTAATACAGTTCACCCAAAGTCTTTCTCCACCTATCCCGATGTTCTGCGTCGTTAAGAAAGAGTTCTTCAGCCTGAGCTATCATACCTTCCAGATCGCCACGTTTTTGGAGAAAACGAAAGACCAGCCTTGCCAATTCCGGATCTTTCCTCTCCTCTGGAGAAAGGCGTTCCCACAGAGCAAAAAAATCGCCATCATTTCCACTTTCCAAAAGAGAGAGAAGGTATCGCTTAGGCTGAAGCAGGAAAACCGCGTTGATGGCCTTTACCCGGTTGTTTCCGGCATCAGCTACCCATAATATCCCTTCCTCATCCACCCATACTCCTTCAGGATATGAAAAATCTAACTCTCCAATACCTTCCTTGCCACCAATGGTAGTTACAAGATTACCTTGCCGATCATAAATTGTGATACGGTGATTACGATAATCAGAGATAAAAACAAAATCATTCTGCACAAAAATATATCGGGGATGACGGAAGTTCACATCCTCGCTTCCTTCCCGACCAAAACGGAATAAGAACCGACCACTTTTGTCAAGTACTTGAACGCAATTGTGCGCCGTGTCCACAATCCAGATGTGTCCCTCACGGTCTACTGTAATACCCCTCGGATAATAAAACTCTCCGTCACCCATTCCCTCTTTACCCAAAGAATCGATTTCTTTACCCGAAGAATCGAAAATCACGATCCGTGAATTCCCAGTATCAGCCACATATATATTTCCCTCCCCATCAACCCATATTCCCCGGGGTTCACGGAAAGACGATTTTTCGGGCTTCAGCGAAACTACTACATTTCCCGTCACCGTGTCGAAAATTTTGACCTGATTCCCTTTCTGCTCCACCACAAAAAGTTTCCCGCTGCGTAAAGCCAGCCCTACCGGTCCTTGAAGACCTGGAATAGATTTCAAAAGTTTCCCTTCTCGGGTAAAAGCCAGAACCCGGTTGTTTCCCCAATCACTCACCCAAACCACTCCCGTCCCAGAGTCCACCACCACTCCTACCGGGTAATTCATAAAAGGGGGATCCTCGGCAACTTCTTCAAAGCTTTTCTCCAGCTTCCAGGGAAATTCTACAGCCTGCACACTTCCAGAAAGAAAGAAGCAGAGATACACGACAAGGACAGCGAGCACTGTTTTTTTACGACTCCTTACCACCTTCACCTAGTAATACCTCCATCTCTTTGTGAATGCTCAATTCGAGTTCTCCCACCGTCGAAGAAAGCAGAAGATGTGAAAAAGCTACTTGAATGGGAAAGGGTCGAGGAAACCTTGCTCCCCGCGGAAAACTCTCGTAAGTTCCTCGAATCCCAGCGACGACCAGAGGAACTTTTGCTTTTAGTAGCAGCTTAATCACTCCAGGTTTAAATTCTCTGATCACGCCGTCGTTGCGTGTCCCTTCGGGAAAAAGACAAACCACCTTCCCCTGCCGCAGGAGGGTAAAAATTCTTTTCACTGCAACTTGGTCAACTTCCTTCCTTCGAAGGGGAAAAGCTCCCAGCTGATACAGAAAAAACCGTGCCAGCGGATTGCGGAAAAGTTCCTCTTTGGCGACAAAGTAGACTCGCCGCGGCGCAGCACACCCTATCACAATGGGATCAAGATAACTGGAATGATTTGAAACAATAACACAGGGTCCCTCCTTGGGAATAGAAAACTGACCTTTGACTCGGAAACGAAAAAAAAGCTTCAACAGGAAAAGAGCCAGATACTTACTCAAAAAATAAACCATACGCTTTTAACCTACAAACATTCTCGATTAATTTTCCCATACCACTGCACTACTTACAAGTCGAAACCTTTCTAACTTTTCTTCGTCCTTTGTAAGGACTCACTGACCCGAAGTCGTGCTAAAGCTCGCAAGATCGCGGCTTGAGCACGAATAAAATCTGTCTCAGCAGACTTTTCTCGCAGCCGCTTCTCCGCCCGCTTGAGCGCCTCTCTAGCTCGTTCAACATCAATTTCGTGAGCTTCCTCCACACTACCCGTTGTGATGACCACACTGCGCGGGTTCACTTCGGCAACCCCTCCCGCGATTGAGAAATAGTGTTCCTCATCAGCGTCATCTATACAACGCAAAATACCAATAGCAACTTCAAAAAGTGCAGGCACATGTCCAGGCAAAACACCCCGCTTCCCATCTGGACAATCGAGTACCAGCGACTGTACCCGAGGAAGGATTACGGTTTTCTCTGGAGTCACTATGCGTAACTCTAAATTCTTCATTTTTTTAAAGACTCCTTGACCTTCGTTTCAACCTGGGTAATAGTTCCAGTCATATAGAAGGCCTGCTCTGGCCAGGAATCACACTCTCCACTGAGAATCATTTCTACTCCGTTCAGTGTCTCTTCCAAAGGAACAAACACCCCAGGAATACCGGTAAAGTTCTCTGCAACAAAAAATGGCTGCGTCAGAAAACGCTGGATTTTACGAGCTCGATTGACGACGAGTTTGTCTTCCTCCGATAATTCCTCCATACCCAGAATAGCGATGATATCCTGAAGTTCCAGATAATGAGCAATCACCTGCCTCACTTTTTGCGCAAGACGCCAGTGTTTTTCTCCAACTATGGCCATATCCAGTGCTCGGGAAGTCGACTGAATGGGATCCACCGCAGGATAAAACCCCTGTTCAAAAAGTCTGCGAGAAAGAACCGTAATAGAGTCAAGATGGTGAAACGTGGTTGCCGGAGCAGGGTCCGTTAAGTCATCTGCTGGTACATAGATGGCCTGAACCGAGGTAATAGAACCATTAGTCGTGGAAGCAATTCGTTCCTCAATCATGCCAATTTCTTCCGCCAAGGTGGGTTGATACCCTACCGCGGAAGGAATACGACCCAGAAGAGCAGAAACTTCCGACCCTGCCTGGACATAGCGAAAAATATTATCAATGAAGAGCAGGACATCCTGAGAAAGAACATCACGGAAATACTCAGCCATAGTCAGAGCTGTCAAAGCCACTCGAAACCGAGCTCCAGGTGGTTCATTCATCTGCCCGAAAACAAGGACGGTGTGATTGAGTACCCCACTGTTCTGCATCTGAACCCATAAATCATTTCCTTCTCGACTCCGCTCGCCGACTCCTGCAAAAACCGAAACCCCCCGATGAGTGGTCGCAGTACGATGGATCAACTCCATGATGAGAATGGTTTTCCCCACCCCAGCACCACCAAAAAGCCCGGTCTTGCCCCCACGAATATAGGGACACATAAGGTCAAGGATTTTTATTCCCGTATGGAAAACCTCTCCCGAGAGTGTACGCTCTGTTAACGGCGGAGCCAAACGATGGATGGGATACCGCAAGGACGTTCTTATCGAGCCTCTCTGGTCAACTGGCTCTCCCAGAACATTAAACATTCTCCCTAAAGTTTCTTTTCCCACTGGTACCTGAATCGGCCCTCCGGTATCCTGTACCTCCACCCCTCTCTGTAAACCCATGGTATCCTGAATAGCAATGCAACGCACCAGCCCTTCCCCAAGATGTCCATGAACCTCCAAGGTCAGGGGAGGGGATGAAATGTCTCCCTCGTTTCTTTTAGGAACAAACAAAGCATTATGGATAGGAGGCACATCGTGCTGAGGAAAACGAACATCCACAACCTGTCCAAAAACCTGCTCAACCAAACCAATCCTCATACACGCCACATCCCTTCAAAAATTATAAAACTTCCGCGGCGCTCGTGACCTCATTCAATTCCTGCGTGATTCTCTCTTGACGCTTCTTGTGGTAAAAAATAGTCAGTGATTCAATAATATCCTTAGAATGGGTCGTCGCTGCATCCATGATGGTAAACCTTGCGGCGTGCTCACTGACGAAAGACTCCATCACTGTTTGATAAAGCATCCCTACAAGATACTGTTGCTCCAAGGTCCTCCGTAAGGAAATCAAATCGCCAAAAAGCAGATGTTCTACCTCTAATTTCTTTCGATCTTGTATTGGAAGCAATTTCGTGTGAAGTTGTGGCGGAAATACCTGTACAATCTGTAGAGCACGAGAGGTGATCGAAAAATAACGAGTAAAAGCAATATAGAGGTACGTATAGCGTCCTTCCTCCCTCATTTTCATAATCCGAAACGCCAGGTCCCGCACACCAGCATAGTGGGGAACATGATGTAACGATAAAGAAGAAACCAGAACTACATTTTTTTGCAGCTCTCGCAATTCCCGCTCTCCCTGTTTTCCCAAAATTGCAATTTTTACTCGGGGAAGACCTTTCAATTCCACAAAGCGGAACACGGCGTCGGCAACATTCTTATTAAAACCTCCCACCAAGCCCTTATCCGAAAATATAGCCAAAAGAAGAATTCGATCCTCTGGAAATACGAGAGAGGGCATATAAAGTTCGATGGTTTCCAAATTCTTTTTTAAATTCTCCACAAAGTGGCGAACCTGCTCTACAGTTTCTTTCCCCAGTCGCAAACGAACCGCGGAAAGAGTCTTCATCGCATGGGTCACGTGTTGAATTTGCCTGACCAGAGCAATCTGTTTTTTGATTCCCTGAATTTTAGCCATCCTTCTATATCTCCAGGAATCTTTCAGTGAACTGCATAATGGTGACCTTCAGTTCCTCCTCCAAGTCCCGAGACCAGGATACCTCTTTTTCCAAACGCTCAAGGAGCTCTGATCTCTCTGTCTCGAAGTAAGCATAAAGTTGCGCTTCCCAGTCTTTGATTCGTTCCCAGGGGACTTTATCTACCAGTCCCTGAGTAGCAGAAAAAATACAGACAATTTCCCAAGCCAATGGTAAAGGAGTGAACCGAGGCTGGGTCAAAAGTTGCAATACCCTTTTCCCACGTTCGAGTTGTTTTTTGGTTATTTCGTCGAGATCCGAACTGAAGCGAGCAAAGTCCTCCAACTCAAAGTACTGCGACAAATCCAATCGTAGCCTTTTTGCCACACTCTTCATGATGGGGGTCTGCGCTTCTCCCCCCACCCTCGAAACCGAAAGCCCTATATTTATTGCAGGCATAAAACCTCTAGCAAAGAGCCCACTCTCAAGATAAATCTGTCCATCCGTAATGGAAATAATATTAGTGGGAATATATGCCGAGATATCACCTTCCTGAGTCTCTGCAATAGGAAGCGCACTCAAGGAACCGCCACCCAAATCTTCCGACAGTTGAGCGCTCCGTTCCAGTAAACTCGAATGAATATAGAAGATATCCCCCGGATACGATTCCCTTCCCGGAGGCCGGCGCATCAAAAGAGCGATGGTTCGATAAGCATTAGCATGTTTGGTCAGGTCATCGTACACCAGAAGCACATCCTCGCCCTGATACATAAAATACTCCCCAATGGCACAGGCTACATATGGAGTAAGATAGACCAGAGCTGGAGGGTCCTCAGAAGAAGTAGCCACGACTATACTATAACTCATTGCCCCAAAAGACTTGAGGGTATCCACAACCTGAACAATACTGGAAAGTTTCTGTCCTATTCCAGCATAAATACAAATGACATTTTTCCCTTTTTGATTAATTATCACGTCGAGGGCCAGCGAAGTTTTGCCGGTACGTCGATCCCCAATAAGCAGTTCCCTCTGCCCCTTTCCCAGGGGAATCATGGCATCCACGATTTTCACCCCGGTGAGAAGTGGTCTCTGAACCGGAACCCGATCCACAATCCTGGGTGCTGGAGAAAATACTGGCCTTTTACTGTGCGCACTTAAAGGCGCACCCCCATCCAGAGGGTTTCCCAAGGGATCAATCGTTCTCCCTAAAAGCTCTTTTCCAACCGGAATTTCTAACGTTCCTTTGACCCGGAATACTGGGTCACCAGCCCGAAGTGTAGTGTAATCACCCAGGATAATGCACCGCAATCGCTCTCTCTCCAGATTAAAAACTTGCCCAGGAATTTTTCCAGCAAAAAGGAGTTGTTCCCCAACCAGAGCCTTCTTGAGACCTTTTACTAGAGCCACACCATCTTGCACTTCCAGAAGCTCTCCAACTTCGTGAATTTCCGGTCTGACCTGGTAAGAACGAACTATCTCTTTGGTTTTCCGAACAACCTCTTCCAGAACGCTCATTTTTATTCGCCCTTCAATATAAACTCTTTCATCCTTTCAAGTTGCGTCCTGATACTGCAATCAATTATTAGATCCCGCACGAAAACAACCACTCCTCCAATGAGCGACTCATCAATCTCCTCCTGAAGAGAGAAGAGACTCCCGTTTAAAAATTGTTCCATCTTCGCCCGGATGAGGGCGCGTTGCACATCAGTGAGGGGGAAAGGTGTCACCACCCGTACTACTTCATCGCTCATGAATTGTTCCCACCTGCGCCTCCAACTCTTTCAAGGCTTCTTCAAGCAACACATCAATCAGACGAGTCTGCACTTCAGGGGTAATCTGTGTGGCAAGAAATTTCTTGACCACTTCCTCGGTGAGTTCAACGATATCCTCACGCAAACCGCTGAGTAATTCTTCTACCTCTTTTCGCGCTTTTCGCCGGTACTCATTTTTAATTTTCTCGCCTTCTTCGTATGCTTCCCGAATGATGCCTTCCTTAATTTTAGAAGCTTCCAATTTTGCCTGATCCATAATTTCAAAATATTTCTCTTTCGCTCTGACCATCTCTTCCTCAAGAGCACGTTTTGTAGCTTCAAGATTTTTCTTTTCATCTTCGATCTTTTGCAACTCCCCCCGAATAAATTGAGAACGCTGGTCGAGCGCTCTAACCACAGGTCTAAAGAGAAACCGGAAAAGAAGAAAAACCAGAGCAATAAAATTAATAATCTGAAATATGATACTTCGGTCAATACGAATCATACTGGAAACACTTCCTAACGAAAGACGTAACGAAGCAAAGGATTGGCAAAAAGAAGAATAAGAGAAATAACCAGGACATAAATGGCCAGAGATTCAAGCATGGCCAGACCAACAAAAAGGGTTCTACTGATCGGACCAGTGGCTTCCGGCTGGCGAGCAATGCTCTCCAGAGCCTGAGCACATGCTTTACCCTGTCCCAAAGCAGGAAATATGACTCCCAAGGCGATAGCAAAACCAGCAGTGAAAACTGTCACGCAAAGAAAAATTATCTCTCCTTGCATAGACTTTCATCTCCTTCGTCAAAGCATTAAATGGGATTATACAACTAATGTTTTGAAACTTCAACCGCAGAACTGAGGTACACCACGGTAAGAATGGTAAAGATGTACGCCTGGATGATTCCTGTAAAAATACTGAAAAGCATCATCGGTACAGGAACAAAAAGAGGCGCCAGGAGAAATAGGATTCCAATAATGATTTCTTCCCCGAGAATGTTGCCGAAAAGTCGCAGGGCTAAAGAAAAGGTCCGGGTAATCTCACTAATAACATGGAAAGGAAGAAGAATCGGCGAGGGAGAAATATATTCCTTAAAATATTGTTTAAGCCCCTGTGTGGTAATACCATAGAAGGGGACTGCAAAAAATACCACTAATGCCAGAGCAAAAGCCGTATTAAAATCGGAAGTAGGTGCCTTAAGGCCGGGTACAAGATGGGCCAGGTTCGCTGTCCCGATAAAAAGGGCCAGAGTTCCGACCAATGACAAAAATTTCCTGCCATTACCTGGCGACATTCCTTCAATCAGGTTGATAATCGCTTCCACGAAGAGTTCCAACACATTCTGTAATCGACCAGGGATAAAAGTCATCTTTCGGGTGAGAACAAAGGACAAAAACACCAAAAATACCATCACTATCCAGGTAGAAACGATGGTTTTGGTAATCGGAATCGTAAAAAAATAAAAAAGAGTCTGAGGATTAAATATTTCTTCCATTTCTATCCCTCCAGTCCATTCCTAACCAAATAACCAAGGAAAAATAGACCACCGAGAAAGAGAGGATAAAGAGCATGATATCTCCATGAAAAAAGCGGAGAAAAACGAGAATGACTGTACCACTTAAAAGAAGACGCAAAAACATGGTAAAAGATGAAGTAGCCTTCCGCCGCACAATTTTTTGGACATCTTTCCATAGCAGCAATATCTCAAGAACTGCCAGAGTGAAACCACCAAAGCTACCTATCATTGCTCTTATCATTGGAAAGACCATTCTTACCCATTTTGCGGCTTTCTTTCATCAAAAACTCGTACAGGTTATAAAAACCCAGTATGGCACCCAAAACCAAGAGCGACAGGGTCCACGAGAAACCGAGGAAATAGTGGCGATCCAGGTACTGACCCACAAAAATTCCCAAAAGTACTGGGCTTACCGTCATCCAGGCTAAATCCCAGAGTATTCCTATATCTTTAAAAATGCTCTCTTTATCCCACCGATTCATAACCGCATACCTTGTGTTAAAGAACAAAATTCTTGAATATCCTCATAAGGAAAACCAAAGAAACGGCTCACAAATTGGAGAATCCTCCAGGAGGCTTTTCCGTCACCGAAGAGGTTTTTCCTCTGACGAAGACGACTTCTGGTGCCAAGGATGGCAAGAGCTTCCTGAGCAATTCTTTCGGCGTGACAACCCACCAAAGTCCCTAACCCCGATTCCACCACCTCAGGCCTCTCGGTCGACTCTCGAGTAATGAGAACTGGAATCCCCAAAGAAGCCGCCTCTTCCTGTACACCACCTGAATCGGTAACCACCAAAACCGAGCGAGAAAGAAGCTGCACAAAATCAGGGTATTCCAGATGGTCAAGAAGAACCACCCGAGGAGTACTGGTGAGTTCTCGCATTACCGTCTCCCGCACCAAAGGATTCGGGTGAAGAGAGAAAAAAACCTTTACATCTGGACATGTTTCAGCAATTATTTTTACCCCGAAAGCAATACTCCGCATTCCTTCTCCCCAGTTCTCCCGGCGATGGGCAGTAACCGTGACAAAACGATAAGAACCGTCAACTCGTTCAAACTCCTTTTTGAGCACCGGATGAGAAAGTGGCCGACCGTCATTCAGAATGAGCAACAAAGCATCTACAATGGTGTTCCCAGTCAAAAGGATTTGCGATTCATTGATGCCTTCCCGAAGAAGATTTCTTTTCGCCAGAAAAGTGGGAGCAAAATGAAAGTCCGCAAGACGCGAAATCAGAACTCGATTCATCTCTTCGGGAAAAGGACGCCACTTTTCCCAGGTTCGCAAGCCAGCTTCCACATGTCCCAGGGGTATGCGAAAATAAAATGCCGATAGCGCTCCGCATAGAGCAGTGGTGGTGTCTCCTTGTACAAAAACAAAGTCCGGTCTTTGTTCACGAAAAACCTGCTCCAACTCTTCTACAATTCTGGAAGTGAGATAATGCAGAGATTGTTTCTCCACCATCACCTGCAAATCATAATGAGGTGCAAGACCAAAATTGCGCAAGAACGCGGTAGACATCTCCCGATGCTGACCGGTATTAATCAACTTAATTTCAAATTCTTCCTTTTGCAGAAAAGCGAGAATCAGAGGAGCCAGTTTAATTGCTTCGGGTCGGGTCCCCAGAATAAAAAAAATCTTAGCTTTTTTCAACCGAACTCTTCCTTTCTGGAAGCTCCGTAACCCTGAGGTTCTTCCCCCATCCCAGAAAGAGCACCACAAAGAAAAAGAAAAAGAGGAGTGAATACGTGCTGTTTGCTAAGAAAAAATTAATAAGGATTGCCGTACCTCCACAAAGCGCACTGATACCATAAAAGATCACCACCACTTCTCTTTGTGAATACCCCTTCTCCAGCAATCGATGATGGAGATGACCACGATCCGGATGCAAAATGGAAAGACCATTCTTTTTTCGACGAACAATCGCAAAAAAGGTGTCAAAGATAGGAATACCGAGAATGAGAATCGGCACAGCCAGAGTAAACGCAGCAGCACTCTTTGTGGCTCCCTGCACCGAGGTCGAGGCAAGCATAGCACCCAGAAAAAGGGCGCCACCATCTCCTAAAAAAATACGAGCGGGTGGAAAATTATAGAGCAAGAAACCCAAAATACCTCCAGAAAGGAGAAAAGAAAGAATAGCCGGTTCCATACGACCCTCCTGCCAGGCAATCATTCCCAGCGTAAAAGAGGCAATAGCCCCAACGCCTCCCGAAAGACCATCAAGACCATCGATGAGATTCAGAGCGTTCGAAATACCCACAATCCACATCAAAGTCAAGGGATATCCCCAGAAACCCAAATAAAACATGCGATCCCAAGGCAGCGTAAAAAAGCGAATCAGCACCCCACCCTGGATGAGCAGCACAGCGCCAAGAACCTGTCCCAAAAGTTTAATCCAGGGCGAAAGGGAAAAAAGGTCATCCAGGAAACCTATCAAAAAGAAAATCAAAACACCCAGCACTAAGAACCAGGAAAAGGACAGGTGGAGGAAAAAATGAAGCAGGAAAAAACTCACCAAAAAGGAAATAAAAAGCGACACACCGCCCAGACGGGGAACTGGCCGTTCATGAACCTTTCGCTGGTCACCAGGCCAATCAAACCAGTTCAATCGTTGACTGGTCAGAATAACAAGTGGTGTAACCGCCCAGGCTATGATAAAGGCAAAAAAACTAAAAAGCAGAACTTCTTTCAAGGAACTCCTCCCCCTGAAAATACACACATTGCAAGTCCTGCCTCCTCAAGCATCGCATCTGCTAAAAGATCTGGATAGGGGTTTTCATACACCACCCGCACCACTCCTGCATTGATAATCATTTTAGCACAAAGAATGCAAGGTTTGTGCGTGCAGTATAAGGTGGAATTTTTGGTGCTCACTCCGTGGAGTGCAGCTTGGATGATCACATTCTGTTCAGCATGAAGTCCCCGACATAATTCCTGATTCTGCCCAGAAGGAATATTGCCTGTACTCCGCAGACATAGATCCGGAGTGCAATGAGCTATATTGCTGGGAGCCCCATTATAACCAGTAGCAAGGATTCGCTTATCCTTCACCAATACCGCTCCAACCTGACGACGCAGACAGGTTGACCGAGTGGCCACAAGATGCGCAATCGCCATAAAGTAACTGTCCCAATCGGGTCTTTCCTTCACAACCGTTCGTACCTTTCTATTTTTTCCAGGCGTCGCGCATGTCGCTCTCCCTGAAAATCTGTCTCGAGCCACACCTTCACGATCTCCCGCGCCAAGCCCTTCCCAATCACTCTTTCACCCATAGTTAAAATATTAGCGTTGTTATGTTCCCGAGAAGCCCGTGCTGAAAATACGTCGTGACAGAGTGCCGCTCTTATCCCCTTCACTTTGTTTGCCGCAATAGACATTCCCACCCCGGTACCACAGATAAGAATCCCCCTGGCACCCCTTCCTTCTGCCACATCCTTTGCCAGAGGAATGGCCACATCCGGATAATCAAAGGACTCACCGGTATGGACACCGTAATCTTCCACTTCGTGACCCAGGCTCTGAATGAATATTTTCAAGTCTTCTTTCAATTGAACCCCAGCATGATCACTTCCCAGCAACACCTTCATCATCAATCCCCCTTTCTTTTCCTAAGCATACTTGCTCTGGTTCTCCCACTATAATCTTCAATAGAACATACATACTCCAGAGATGAGTATCCCTGGACTCTCTCCTGAATCGTATCTTTCTGCCGCGGGTCATGCTCAATCAAAAAAACTCCTCGTTCCTTTAAAAAGGAAACTCCCTCTTCTATGATCCTCCATATCATTCCCAAACCATCCTGATCAGCCACGAGAGCCTCTTTTGGCTCATATTCTCGAACTTCCCGGGCAAGACTATTCCATTCCTCTTGAGACACATACGGTGGATTCGCAAGAATTGCATCAAAACAAACACCCGAATCACGAAAGACCTCAAAAAGGTTAGAACGCAAAAGGAAAACTCGGTCCGCAATACCCAATCGTTGCGCATTCCGTTGCGCAAGTATTATGGCCTTTTCAGAAATATCAACCCCAAAGACTTGAAGACCAGGAACCCAAAACGCACAGGAAATTCCAATAACCCCACTCCCACATCCCACGTCACAAACGGTAACGTTCTCTTCCCTCTGAGTGAGAAACCGTAAAACCAATATCGCCTCCTCCACCCAGGCTTCAGTATCAAATCGAGGAATAAAAACTCCCTTCTCCATCTGAAATGGTAACGATAAAAATTCCCATTCCCCCAAAATGTACTGTAAAGGAACACCTCGCAAGCGTTCTTCAAGCATGGCATAAAGCTCCCGCAAGAGTTCCCCATCCAAGTCAAAATCCCAGAAAAGGTATACCCGGCCGGGGGTGGTGCGAAGGAGTTGAGCCAACAAAAGACGAGCTTCCCGCGTTGGAGAAAGAATCCGATTCTCCCGCAAAGTGTTCACCAAGTCCTTCCAGATTTTCCTTACCAGAGCCACACCTAACCAACCTTTTCAAGCATCTTAGCCCTTTCCTCGGCAGCCAGCGCCTCAATAATTTCTTCTAAATCTCCTTCCAGAACCGACTCCAGGCGATAGAGAGTAAGATTGATACGGTGATCGGTAACCCGGTTCTGAGGAAAATTATAAGTCCGAATGCGTTCACTTCGTTCTCCAGTTCCAATCTGCGTTTTCCTTTCCCGGTCTATTTCTTCTTTTTGGGTCCTTCGTTCTAACTCTAAGAGCCTCGCCCTTAAAATCCGCAGGGCCTTAGCTTTATTTTTATGCTGCGACTTTTCATCCTGACAGGTAACCACCATCCCCGTGGGAATATGGGTAACCCGGACTGCTGAATCGGTGGTATTCACACTCTGCCCCCCATGACCGGAGGAACGATATACATCAATCCGCAGTTCCTCGGGCTTTATTTCCACTTCCACTTCATCGGCTTCTGGTAACACAGCCACAGTCGCTGTAGAAGTGTGAATACGCCCTCCCGCTTCGGTAATCGGAATTCTCTGCACACGGTGAACTCCACTTTCAAACTTAAATTTACTGTACGCCCCTTTCCCCTCCACGGCAAAAATGATTTCTTTAAACCCCCCCAGCTCTGTAGGATTCGCGCTCATCACCTCGATTTTCCATCCCTGTCGTTCAGCATAACGACTATACATCCGGAAAAGGTCAGCCACAAAAAGCGCCGCTTCTTCACCACCAGTTCCTGCTCGAACCTCTACCAGTGTATCTTTCTCATCCCGAGGATCCCGGGGAAGGAGCATAATCTTAATTTCCCCAGCGATTCTATCCATGGCATCCCGAAGACGGTCCATATCCTCCTCTAAGAGAATCCTCATTTCCGGGTCCTTTTCAACCCTGAAAAGAGCTCGTTCTTCCTCCAGCTCCTTTTCCAATCTTTGATACTCTCTGTACTTGCTGACCAGGGGTTCTATCTCAGCAAGGCTCTGAGCATAATCTCGATAACGGGTCATATCACTGATTACCGCAGGATCAACCATTTTCTGGGTCAATTCTTCGTACTGTTTGGCAATGGCTTCAACTTTCTCCCGCCACATTGTCCCTTTCCTCCCCTAAACTTCCCTTCAGCGCCGAAAAAGCGACTTCGAGTTGAGAGCGGTCTGGTTCTCGAGTCGTAATCCGTTGTAACCAGAGGCCCGGTAAACTCAGTGAATAAATTAGGCTATTACTCCGGTAGCGCGAAATAAATCGAATCACTTCATAGGCAAGGCCGGCCACCAGAGGAACGACGAGAACTCGGGTGAGCACTCTACCAACGATTCCAGGTCTTCCCAAAAGGGAAAAAACAAAAATACTCACAATCATAACCACAATCAGCCAATTTGTCCCACAGCGAGGATGCCAGGTGGTAAACTTTTCAGCATTTTCCGGTTTCAACTCTTCACCACTTTCAAAAGTAAAAATTGCTTTATGTTCAGCACCATGGTACTCAAACACCCTTCTGATATCCTTCAAACTGGCAATAACCGCAAGATACACAAGAAAAATCCCCACCCGGATACACCCTTCCACAAGATTGTACAAGAAGGTCGAGGAGATAAATCGATCCACAAAAGAGGCTAAAAAGGTAGGAAGAGCAACAAAAAGACCCACAAAAAGACCAAGCGCAATAAGAATAGCCACTCCCATATCAAAAGTGCTCAGTTTTTCCTCCTCCTCTTCAAAAGCAACCGATACCGAGTACGAAAGAGCCTGCCACCCAACTATTAAGGAATCCACTAGACCCACAATCCCTCGAATAATAGGCAAACCAAAAAAGCGGTTTCTCTTGACAAGGGGTTTGGTATTCCTCACCTCTACGGCAATATCTCCATTTCTCTTGCGCACTGCCAGAGCCACTCTGAAAGGAGTACGCATCATGACCCCTTCGATCAAAGCTTGACCCCCTACATCAAGACACGTTCTTTTATTTTCCACTCTTTCTCCACGGTTGCCCACAGCTTTTCTCCCCTTCCGGACAAATTCCATCCACACAAGGAGGACCAGCAAATTCGAAAACCGCTGGTGCCTTCCCCTGGACTATTGCCAACATCCTCAAACACAATTCCCGGATTTCCCACTGAGCTCTATTACAAAGACGTAGGCGAAAAACATGCAAAAGTTCTCGGGCGTTAGCTGTAAATACCAAATTCGTAGTCATTCCCTGCGGAATGATATAACGGGCATCCTCCTTAGGTATTCCCAAGGCTAAGAGTTTTCCATACGCTTCTTTGCAACGTTGCACCACTTCCCAATAAAGACTCTTGGCTTGTGGATTTTCCTCAACTATCGGGGGGCACACAAAATCTGACACTTCAAGAGAAACATAACGCTGGCTCTGTTGCGCATACGATGCCAAGCGATGCCGGACCAGTTGATGTGATGCCACTCGAGAAATCCCCTCTATACGAAAAGTAAACGAAGCGTGTTCAAGAATTGATTCGTGTCCTCGATGCAAAAGTTCCCGAATTAATTGTCTCGCTTTTTCTACGGCGATCTCTTGAGGAGGATTTGTGCTGTAGCAGGTCCGTGCTGCCAGAGCGATTGTTATTTCCGGTTCCGGAGTCCATGTAACCAGAGAAACATCCATAAAAACGTCCCCAAAATCAAAAAAGGAAGTAGCACATGAAGCTACTTCCTTTAAACCAGCTATACAGAACCAACTAGTACGTATCTCCGTATTTGCTGCGAAATTTCTCCACTCTCCCGGCGGTATCCACCAGCTTTTGTTGGCCAGTGAAGAAAGGATGACATTTCGCGCAAATCTCCACCTTAATTTCAGGAAACCTGGTCGAACGGGTCATAAAAGAATTTCCACAGGCACAGACCACTCGAGTTTCTTTATATTCTGGATGGATTCCCTTCTTCATGTTGTTCACCTCTACCTCACCAAAAGTGGAAGATATTATAACATGGACATTCTCAGGTGTCAAAAGAGCACAAACGAAGCCCTTAGCGGGAGGCTTTCATAACCTGGTCAATGATTTTGAGAAATTCCCGGTTGGAACGGGTGTTTTGCATACGTTCGATGACCATCTGGATGGCTTCCTGCGACTCAACATTTGCCAGAAGCCTCCGTAGAGTCCAGATTCTCTCTAGGTCTTCCTTCTTGAGGAGCAACTCCTCCTTTCGGGTACCAGAACGATGAATGTCAATCGCCGGAAAAATTCTACTCTCGGCCAGAGCTCTACTGAGATGGAGCTCCATATTCCCTGTACCCTTGAATTCCTCATAAATAACTTCGTCCATTCGAGAACCGGTATCAATGAGGGCCGTAGCAAGAATCGTCAAACTTCCACCCTCTTCAATATTGCGGGCCGCCCCAAAGAAGCGTTTCGGCCAGTGTAAAGCCGAAGAGTCAATACCTCCAGAGAGTGTTTTTCCAGTAGTTGGTACAACCAGGTTGTTGGATCGAGCCAAGCGAGTGATGCTATCGAGAAGGATAACCACGTCCTTCCCCTCTTCCACAAGCCTCTTTGCCCTTTCTAAGGTGAGTTCGGCAACCCGAAGATGGTTTTCCGGTTTCTGATCGAACGTTGAAGCAATAACATATCCTTTCACCGAACGTTCCATTTGAGTCACTTCTTCAGGCCTTTCATCAATAAGAAGGACAATCAAAACCACATTGGGATAATTCGCAGAAATTCCGT
>JBDIWM010000012.1 GCA_039638595.1 Atribacterota bacterium | reverse complement strand
GCTCGATCTGCACCGATCCAGCCTGCGCTAAAGCGATGCGAAAGGTATGGTCTGAGGGTTTTCCCCAGGCGGTGGAACGCTCCAGGGCTGGTGGAGCAAAGGTGTAAATAGCCCAGGGTTTGATACCCAGGGTTTCCACGTAGAACTTCATGGCTCCCTCTAAATCCCGCACCACATAGGCTACCTGAATGAGATCACCTTCCTGCATACGCACACCTCCTTAAGGATTACACTTTAACACGTTTTCGTTCCCGCCGGGTGTAAAAAGAGTTTGCCACCATGATGGCTAAAAGCATACTTCCATAAATGAGACCTCGGGCATAGGGGGTGATGGCAAAGAGGGTAAAGGTGCTAGAAAGCGATTGAAGGAGAAGGATACTCAAAAGAACCCCACTAATTTTTCCTACGCCCCCATCCGGAGTAATCCCTCCCATAACCGAAACAAGAATAGCCTGCAAAAGATAGGTATCACCGTAGCCGACTCTGGCTGAATTCACCCGAGAAATGAGCACGATCGCCGAAACTCCGCACATGAAACCACCCAGTAAATAGGTGAACACAATGGTTTTCGTAACCCGAACCCCAGAAAAGAGTGCAGCCACGTAATTGCTCCCCACCAGGTATACGCTTTTTCCCCAGACCGTTCGTTCCAGGGCAAGTCCAACCCCAATGAAGACCAAAATCATGAGAAGAAGCGGGGCTGGAATCCCCATCAAGCGAGCATTACCGAAAACCATGAATGCGTCTGGGAAACCCACCACTCCCCGGCCACCGGTGATGGCCATTCCGATACCCGAATAGAGGAGCATGGTGCCGATGGTGGCGAGCATCGGGGGAACTCGGATAAACCCAACGAGCACTCCGTTAAGCATCCCACAGATGAGCCCCACCAAAAGTGCAGTCAGAACAGCGAGAAAAATGACCATACCCACCCCAAGGCGCTCAAGAAGCGACGCATTGGTCAAAAGGAGAGCCGCCAGAATTCCCGAAAGGTTCATATTACCGATAACGGAGAGGTCAATGCCCCCAGTCAACATGGCTAATGACATCGCCAGAGCCAGAAAACCAAACTCGGGAATTTGAAAGCCCATAGAAACAATGTTCCGGGTGTTGAAAAAACTCCCACCCAAACTCAGCGCGATAACCAAAAGCACAAGACTGAAAGCCGCAAGAAGAATTATCGTGTTTACCGATATCCGCATGCGAAACACCCTACGAGAAAATTAAATTCCGTTCGTTCTCCCTCTTATTCCGATACGAAGTCACGCCTACACTGAGGAGAATGATGATCCCAATAAAAAAATCATTCCACGACGATGACAATCCAATGAGAATGAGGGTGGTATTCAAAATGGACACAATGAGTACCCCTAGAACCGTTCCAAGGACCGTTCCGCTCCCACCAGTGAGCTTAGCCCCTCCGAGTACCGCCGCAGCGATGATGCTCAGTTCCTGTCCCACCAGGGAAATGGGGTTCAAAGAGCGCACTTCAGCGGCATAGACAATCCCCATCAACCCCGCCAGAAACCCAATATAAGAGTAGGCAAAATATCGCAAAAAGGCAATGTTAAGACCGGCTCTCTGTGCAGCGACTGGGCTACTCCCCAGAGCATAGATACTGCGCCCCAGTAAGGTATAGTTCAGGATGAACCAGGTCAGGAAAACAGCTATGGTCACAGGAATAAGAAAGGGTGTCAATCCTGCCGCACCTCCTGAAGCCAGGGGTATGGCAAAAAGGGGTCGGGTTCCAAAGCGGACGATGGTTTTGGGCATCTGGGCAACGGGGATGAACTTGGTACCAAAAACCACCGACAAAACTCCGATAAAAATATTCTGGGTACCCAACGTCACAATGAGAGGTCGAAGCTGAAACCGATGTACCAGCACTCCGTTCACAAAACCTAAAAATAGTCCAATTATCGCCGACATCACGAATGCCAAAAGAAGATGGTCCACTTTGTAAACTAGCATGAACCGGATGGTAGTATAACCACTGAAGATGGCAATCGCGGTGAAGGAAACGTCAATTCCTCCAGAAATGAGCACCACCAGAATTCCCATGGCCAGAATCATCATTCCCGCACTACTTTTGACCACGTCGAAGATGTTATCCAGCGATAGAAAAACTGGATTGACCAGAGTCACAAAAACACAGTAGGCAACGAGAATGAAAAGAAGAACCGTTTCCTGTTTTTTTAGCGCCTCTTGGAGCAAAAACCGTTTTCTCCCCACTTCATATCCTTCCTTCGACGAGGTCTCTTAACATCTCTTCGCTTGTTTTCTGAACATCGAGAATGCTCACCACTCTCCCATCTCGCATGACCACCACCCGGTTACAGTTGTGGTAAATCTCCGAAACTTCATCAGAAATGAGGAGTACCGCAATACCGCTGCGGGCCAGATTCTGGATGATCTCGTAGATTTCCGCTTTCGAGCCTACGTCGATACCCACCGTGGGGCTATCGAGAATAAAAAGCTTGGGGTTGGTAACCAGCCACTTTCCTAGCACCACCCGCTGCTGGTTTCCTCCTGATAACGCTTCCGCAACAGTATCAAGGGATGGAGCCTTGATGTGGAGTTCTGCAAAGATTCGTTGGCTTTCTCTTTGGGCCTTCACGAAATCGATGGCCAAAAAGCGTTTTAAGCGTTCCAAAATTGAGGAAATCAGATTTTCCATGATGGGTTTGGTGCGAAAAAGACCCTGAACATGACGGTCTTCAGGCAACAGTACGATACCCATCTCTCGAGCCTGGGCCGGGCTTTCGATAACCACTTCTTTCCCCTGATAGATGACCTTCCCAGAATGGGGCCGATTGAGTCCAAAAAGAGAAAGGGCAAGCTCTGTCCGACCAGCTCCTAAGGGTCCGATAAGTCCCACAATCTCTCCTTCCCGGATACAAAAGGAAATATCGGTAAAATGGGGCTTTCGAGAGAGATTATGCAACTCTAGAACACATGGACGTTCTTTCTCCGGTGGGGTAAACTGCTTGTACTGGATTTCCCTCCCTGTCATATAGAATGATAGCTTCCGTTCATCCAGCTCCTGGGATTTGAAATCCCCAATCTTTACTCCATCACGGATGACCGTGATCACATCAGCAATGCGAAAGACTTCGTCGAGCTTATGGCTCACAAATATGGAGGAAATTCCTCGCCCTTTCAATTCCATGATGGTTTGCAGCAAGGTATCGATTTCTTTCCGGGTCAAAGCGGTGGTGGGTTCGTCAAAGACAAGTAACCGAGCATCAAGCGCCAAGGCCCGAGCAATGGCCACGATTTGCCGCTGACTCATGGATAAGTTACTGACCCGCTCCCTAAGGTCAATGGACACTCCCAGACGCTCTAACTCTTCTTCAGCTCTCCGGAGGTACTCCTTCCGGTTTACAATCCAGCCCGACCGTTCTACCAGCCAGTTGAACATCACGTTCTCTCCCACGGTAAGGTCCGGAAAAAGGGAAAGGTCCTGATAGATGACCTGAATCCCTTCTCTCATGGCCTGGGGAACGGTAAGACCTCTGTAGGAATTACCATTCACGGTAATGGTCCCACTATCCGGCGAATCTACCCCGGAAATGATACGAATTAGTGTGGATTTCCCCGAGCCATTTTCCCCTACCAGACAGTGAACTTCCCCATGGCGGACTTCCATGCTCACATCCTTCAGGGCCTGTACGCCGGGGAAGGTCTTATTAATACGTTCAAGCTTTAAAATGACCCGAGAGTCTGGCATATTCACTCCCTCTGCACCCCAGTTCCCATCCCACATGGTGGGAACTGGGGTAATTGAGGCCACAAACTCAGAATGGATACTCGTCTACGTTGTCCTTGGTCAATACCAGCGGTGCATTTCCATAAATAATGCCATCTTCGGTAACCGTGACACTTTCGTAACCAGGTTTACCTAAATTCATCCCGGTTTCGATGGGTTCACCCTTCAGGATTTTGTAGGCGATCATAGCGCAGACATATCCAGCATCAAAGGGTCTCCAGCACTGACCCTGGCGAAGGGCACCAGACTCAAGGTAGGCCTTCCCCGTGGAGGGAAGTGAAAGCCCCACCACAGCGATTTTGTTCTGCAATCCCAATTCTTCCACCGCCTGAGCTTGCATGATGGTGGAAGATACCGAACACCCAAACATTCCCTTAATGTTAGGGTAAGCACGCAACAACTCTTTGGCCCTCTGGTAGGCAACCTGTTCAGTGTTAAAGTCTTCCACCGGTTCCTTAAGAACAAACTTCATCTTCGGATACTTCTCCTCTACGTATTTGCGACCGGCTCCGTACCACTGCATATGGGTTTGCATGGTCAAAGCACCCACCATCCCCACGTACTCTCCCTCGTAGTTCATCTCCCGGGCCAGGGTTTCAAACATGAGTACCCCAAAATCTTCATTCCGGAAGGCTTCCATGTCGTAATCCACAATTCCTTTGAGTTCTTCTGCTTCATGGCTTATTACTACAATCCCAGCGGCTTTCGCTTTTTGAATCACCGGAATCATGGCCTTGGGGTCATTGGGAACCACGAGTATAGCATCCACACCCTTAGCAATCAGGTCCTCAAACATCTGTACCTGTTTGGCCGGGTCTCCGCCCTCTGGGGCAATCTGGTAGGCAGTCACATCAGGATGTTCCTTACCGAAAGCTTCCACCCCAGCACGCATATCATCAAACCAGGCAATACCTTCGTGTTTAGCCACCATGACAATCTCGTACTTCTTCTCCTGAGCAAAAAGAGAAGCATTCAACCCAAAAACAAGAACAAGCACCACCACTACTCCCAACCAGGACAGCTTTTTCATCATCCTACCCCCTTTCGGCATTCCTTGGAACGCCGCCGATTACTTGCCACCTATACTATCTGAGCGACCCCCCCTTGTCAATAGTTTCGTAACAAAGTATCATGTGTATTTGCTCAAATGTACGAGACTTGTCACGAAAAAGTCGAAAGCAGTCCTGGTTGCGCTTTGAGAAATAAGCAATAAAGCAATATCAAAGTTCAGAAAATAGCTAAACCACCGAGCCCCGTACCAAAAAAGAAGAAAATTTCACCCTTGCCTGGCCAATGTATGAGAAAACGTTCATCCTCAAAAGAAACGAATCTTTCTTTACCCGACGCCCCAAAAAGACAACCAATAAGAAACTTTTCACGGTCAGGAATCAAAAGTAAAAAAACCTGGAATCGTACGTTTTCTAACCAAGTTATGTTCAGCATAGCCAATAGAAAGGCAAATGGGGAAATCGCATTAGCAAGGAGAGTAATACAGCTAAGAAGAAACGCCTTACAAAATGCTTTTTTCGTCACGTTCAGCACCTCGTGTTTGCAAAGGCTCGAAGCCCGACCCAAACCGTCAGAAAACCAGAAAAGACTATAAGGATTTTACCATCGTTTCATCAAAACCCTATTGCTTGAGATCAAAAAGGCATGTGCTCCAGGAAAACGTTCTTTGGATAGACTGTATTCTTCAAATCGATGGTAAAATCTAAAACGACAAAAATGAACACCGCTCGTAACGAGGCAATTCCTGTCTTTCACGAGATTGCAACGCAAAACTGGAATTGACCGCGGTTACTCTCTTAAAGAGAAATCTCTTTTGGGAATAATCTTTGGTAATATAAAATATACTTTCCATAGAAGGAAAAATCGTGTCGTGCGCTGCTTTTATTGAAGATAAGGAGGGGTTGCACTATAAGCCAAGGGAAAACAAATTCGAAATCGGACTTTTTCGGTTTAGTCCGCATTGTCGGTAGTAGCAATTTACTCCAAGAGTTATTGGATGCTTTTTGCAAAACCACCGGCCTTTATACCGCCATCCAAAGCATAGATGGGGAACTCATCATGCCGGCACCCCCAGAGAATTTTTGTCTTTTTTGTCGACGAATGTTTTTTTCTCCAGAAGGTCATACACGATGCATGAAATCTGGTATTGAAGGAGCCCTCAAAGCTTTTCAAGCTGGGAGCCCTTTTATCTACCATTGTCATGCAGGTTTAGTTGACATTGCTGTTCCTATCGTTGTAGAGGGATTACACATTGGTTCGGTCGTTTGTGGCCAAATTTTACTCAAAAGCCCTGACGAACGATACAGGGCGCGGGTACGAAAATGCCTCGCTCTTTTTCCAGAGACCTTCATAGAGGAACAGGTTCAAGCGTTGGATAAAGTACCTATTTTAGACCTGCCCAAAGTAAAAGCCATTGCACGGCTGCTTCACGCAATCGCCGACAAAGTGGTTAATTTAGTCGTTCAGAGTATAAGAGAAAAAGAGCGCAACGCTCGCAACGTTCAAAAAATTGACGAAATGAAGGCAATGCTTCTTCTTGAAAAACGCATTAAAAACGCAGAAATTCGTTTGAAAGAGACAGAATTGAAGGCTCTCGAAGCACAAATCAACCCTCATTTTCTCTACAATGCGTTAGATTCCATTCAATGGTTGGCAACCCTGCACGGAGCAAAAGACATCCAAAAAGTGGTATATGCCTTAGGCAAATTATTGCGTTACAGCCTGGATCGCAAGGGTGGCATTGTTACTCTTCGCGAGGAGCTTGAACATGTGGAAAACTATCTTTTGATTCAAAAAATACGATATGGCGATAAAATATCTTACGTTATTAATGTCCAACCAACGATACTCAGTTTTCCTTTTCCCAAGTTCGTTTTGCAACCGCTCGTCGAGAACGCCATTGAGCATGGAATCGAACCCAAGGGCGTGTCTGGTACAATCACCATTTCCGGGTGGTTGGAAGAAGAAAGTAAGGCCGTACTTGAAATATCAGATAACGGGATCGGAATGTCAGACGCTTTACAAAGATCCCTAATGATAAAGAAGGAATGCGAAGAAGAGGAATTGATTAGCAGAGACCATACCACTCAACGCCGCCGCATTGGTTTGGTGAATATTCAAAAACGAATGGCCTATTATTATGGGAGTAAGTACCAATTTGCCATAGAGAGTATTAAAAATGTGGGTACCACGATTCGACTTTGTATCCCTTTCGCCTTGAGGCGAGGCGGATGGATCGATGGGTAAAACTATCTCTATTCTTGTTGCCGACGATGAAGAGCTGGTGCGGAGAGGTATTCGGTACCTTTTGGCCGACTCGAGAGACTATAAAGTGATTGGTGAAGCTGAAAACGGTCATGATTTAATAGACAAAATAATAGCGCTCCGACCTCAAGCAATCATTCTGGATGTGAGGATGCCAATTATGGATGGGCTAACGGCCCTCGAAAAAATCAAAGTTTCCTTTCCCGAAGTCAAGGTAGTCATTCTGAGCGGGTACAACGACTTCCAATTGCTCAAAAAAGCGATACAATTAGGGGTAACAGATTACCTTTTGAAACCGTGCAATCCGGAGGAACTCCATAGAGTCCTCGAAAAAGTGCGGTCAAGTCTTCTGCGAGAAGAACAAGCTCGCTTGGAACGAAAAAAGTTAGAAATCAGAGTGAAGAACTGCTCGTCCGCGTTTTTAGAAAAAACCTTTCATCAACTCATCAAAAACGAGCTTTCGCCTCTGGATTTCAAGAGAAGAATAAAACTGCTCAATATAAAAACCGAAGAGGCGATCGTGCTCGTTGCGACTATCTATGATTCCTATCAAGTTTTATCTATGGATACACGGCGCTACAGGAGCTTCTGCTCTAAAGTGGAAAACAACATTCGATCTATCCTTGAGCAAATGGGAGGCAAAACGATGTCAATCTTTCAGGAGGATAACGGTACTTTTGTAACTATCCTTTCTCCTCCCTTCCCCAGTTCTATGCCTCTTTTTACGCACATTCTTTGTGATGAGCTGCAGAAGAGAGTGTCTCAGGTTTTTTTAGTAGCTTACAGTGACCGAGTGACACTCTTTAATCTTGACAAAGCGTACCAACAAGCAATGAATTCTTTAAGACCAAAAATCTTTTTAGTTTCCATGGAAACACAGGAATCACCATTGCCCATAATAACCTTCTTCCCGGAAGAAGTGTGGAGGAATTTACTCCATTATGTCCGGCTCGGTAATAAATCCATGGTAATGCAAAAATTAACAGAAGTTTTTGACTGTTTAGACAGAAATCGTGGTGATCCCCCTCAATATGCTCAACTAACATTTTACGTAGCCGCGATGGCATTCCGTTTTGCTCTCGAAGAGAAGGTACCCATACCAAATGCCCTCAACCCTTTTATACGGAGCAGGGAAATTGAAAAGCTCCACACTCGGGACGATCTTTTCATCTGGCTCCAGAAATACCTTGAAGCCATCCTCGAAGTGTTTCAGAAAAACAATATCGGCTCTTCTGTCGTCGTACGCAGGTGTCTTCAATTCCTCGACCAACATTGCTGTGAGAACATGAGCCTGACAAAACTTGCCCATGTGGTTGACTTAAGCCCCGCGTATTTGAGTTTCTTAATTAAGCAAGAAACGGGGAAAACGTTTTCCCAACACCTCGCCGAAAGAAGAATGGCTATAGCCCGAAAGCTTCTCTGTCAAGGAAATTTCAGTGTATCGGAGGTTGCAAATCGTGTGGGATCCGAAAATGTCCGTTACTTCAGCGAGGTGTTCCGTAAGTTTGAAGGCATGACTCCGCAGCAATTTCGCAAAGGAAAAAATTGTTTTTCAAAAAATCAAAAAATTTCTGACAAAATCAAAAGATAACCTCGTTTTCTTCGCTCTTTCCTCCTTACTATACTAAAACACGGAGTTTTGATTCTCCTGTGTTTTTCTGGTACTTCTTGGGAGTCCTGAGCCTGGGCTCAGAAGGAGGAACGCTCATCATGGTTATTGGAGTGCCCAGAGAGATTAAGGATCATGAGTACCGGGTCGCGATGACACCAGCGGGCGTTATGGCTCTCTCAAAGAAAGGACACCGAGTAATCATTGAGAGAGGCGCAGGACTGGGTAGTGGTTTTTCAGACCATGACTTTGTCCGTTCAGGAGCTTCGATTGTCGAGAAAAGAGAGCTTTTTGAAAACGCCGAGTTAGTTCTAAAAGTAAAAGAACCTTTGCCAGAAGAACTTGATTTCCTGCGTCCCAACCAAATCCTTTTCACGTATTTACATTTGGCCTCCAACAAAGCTCTCACCGAAGCCCTCGTAGATAGCCGAATTATTGGTGTTGCGTATGAAACAGTGGAAGAACATAAACGCCTTGTGCTGTTAGAACCAATGAGCGAGGTAGCGGGTCGGGCTTCAGTGTTAATTGGCGCCCTCCTTCTCTCTAAGTTTTACGGTGGAGAAGGAGTATTGATAAGTGGTGTTCCAGGAGTACCACCGGCAAAGGTGGTCATTCTTGGCGGTGGAACAGTAGGATTAAATGCAGCAAAATTAGCCGCTGGCCTTCGTTCACACGTGGTCATATTTGAAATTGACGAAGAGAGAATGCGACAGCTTGAAAACATTCTGCCTCCCAACGTTTCCTTCCGTAAAACCTCAGAGTACGACCTCACAGAGGAGTTGACTGATTGTGATCTTTTGATTGGGGCAGTTCTTCTTCCCGGCGCAAAAACACCGAAATTGGTGACGAAAGAGATGGTCGCTACCATGAGAAAGGGATCCGTCATCGTCGATGTTTCCATCGACCAGGGTGGCTGTGTAGAGACCTCTTTACCCACTACCCATGAAAAACCAACGTATGAAATGCATGGTATCATCCACTACTGTGTTACGAACATTCCTGGCATCTACCCCCGTACCTCTACTCTCGCTCTATGCCAATCAACACTTCCCTACGTTATGAAGATTGCAACGCATGGGGAAGAAATCTTCAAAATTGACCGAGCTCTGGCTAAAGGGGTAAACGTGTACAAGGGGGTTCTCACGAATCGTGCAGTCGCAGAAGCACATCACTTGCCTTACCAAGCGTTGGAAGAGGTTATTTGAGAGATCAGAATCAATGTGTTTGGGACAAAAATCTCGAGAAATAAGAAGGGAGTGAAAAAGATGGGAAGAACACCTTCTGATTTTCGTTATGACACTGGTCCAGCAAAGGTTCCCTGGGCCGCAGTAGGTGAAAACTACAATGCGGATGACGTTATTGAACTGGTTCGATTTCTTCTGCAGAAGAACACCGATGGCTACGATGAAGCCTTTGAAGAAACGAAAAAAGCAATTTACCGGCTCAGCAACTTTAGCAAGGCTCCCGGAAAACTCTCTTTGGGAGCAAAGGTACTCGAGCTTGAGGAAACGGTGAAAAATTACTTAGGAGTAAAGTATTGTGCTTTTCTCACCAATGCAACGGCCGGCTTTGAAATCGCTTACAAATACGCCAACTTAGGACCGGGGGATGAGGTCATAGCCCCTGCAATCACATTCATTGCAACCATTGCCTATCCTCTCTCGGTTGGTGCCAAGGTCGTATTTGCCGATGTCGATCCACGTTCCATCAATATGGATCCCGCGGATGTGGAACGAAAAATTACTAAACGGACCAAGGTCATTATTCCCGTCCACATTGGTGGTTGGCCAGTGGATATGGATCCTATCATTGAATTAGCGGAAAAACACAATCTCGTGGTCATCGAAGACGCAGCGCACGCTTTCGGTGCAGAGTACAAGGGGCGAAAAATCGGCACCATTGGCCATTTTGGCGTTTTTAGCTTTCACGAGGTAAAAAACATCACCTCATTTGGAGAGGGTGGTGTCATCTGTACCAATCTCCCCATTGGTGAGCATTTTGGAAAATGCCGTTTTTTGGGCCTCGATTTGAGTCGAAAAATCAAAAATTGGTTGTATGACGTGATCGCCCTGGATGGCAAATATGGTCCCTTTGTTGCGGGCAATAGTTCTTCAACAGAAATACAAGCGGTTGGACTTTTACAACAAATGAAACGCCTGGATGCTGTCATTTCGGAAAGGCGCCACAATGCTGAATATTTAGTGGAAAGGTTCAGAGCAAATGACGCAATTATTCTCCCCCCTATGGATACCATTGAGACCCGTTCCGCACACCATTTGTTCCTGCTCCAAATTGATCCCAGAAAAGCCGGGGGAGACGTGCAAACTTTGAAACAGAAACTGAACGAAAAAGGTATTACCAATATTCCCCACTTTGCACCCCTTTATAAATTTGAAGTCGTGAAAAGAATGGGATATCCGATAGAAGAAATCGAAGCCAGTTGTCCGGCAACCGAAGAAGTTTTTAACCACCGTTTTACCCATCTTCCGTTGTACGGCCTTAATGAAGAACAAATGCAATACATGGCCGATGGGGTACTCGAAGCCGTCTCCGAAATGCAACGTGGTGTGTAAATAAGGAGAGGTGGGATGGTCGTCACACCGACGATAAAGTCGGGACTAAAACAAGGAGGTGTTCGGTATGAAGAAAATCGGGTTTGGTTTGGTGACGGTGATCCTCTGTTTAGGTCTTGTGTGGACAGTGGGAGCAAAAGACGTTGAAATTGCTGTCATTCCCCTTTCTCTAGGACATCCTTGGTGGGTTCGATGTGAAGAGGGAGCAAAAAAAGCGGCTCAAGATCTCGGTATCAAAGTTGTTTTTACGGCACCGGAACGCGAAGACGCAGCCCGTCAACTTGACTTTTTTAAAGACCAGGTAAATCGGGGCGTTGATGCGATTGTCTTAGCTGCTGTAGATGCCGAAGCAATGGCGAAGCCGATATCAGATGCCATTAAAAAGGGTATCCCCGTTTTTGGTTTCGATATCGGTGCCCCTGGAACGGAGGTGATTTGGACTGCATCTGGTTGGGAACCAACCCAGAGTGGGATCAACATTGGAAAAGGGCTAGCAGAAGAAATAGGATACAAAGGGAAAGTAGCCATTTTGACCGGCGGTTTAGGTTCGCCGTTCTTAGCCAAAAGACAACAAGCCATAGAGAAGGTGCTGAGCGAATATCCTGAAATCAGCATCGTGGGAGTTTTTGCGAATGATAATGATTACGAAAAAGCACTCAGCCAGTGTGAGTCAATCCTCCAGGCCCATCCTGATCTTGCCGGTTTTGCCAGCACCGTTACGACCGGTGTCCCTGCCGCCGTGCAGGCATTAGTGAATGCCGGCTTAGCGGGGAAGGTCGCTGTTTGGGGTGTTGCACTTCCAAAACAAAACGCAGAAGCAGTGAAGAAAGGCTGGGTGAAAGGAGCGTTGGCGCTCGACCCAGCTCAAATGACGTATCTCGGCGTTCAAATTGCCTACAATTACTTAATCAGCAAATCTCTCCCCGAGCCCGGACAGGATTTCGGTTGGGCAGGCGTCCCGGTTACGATACCGGAAGAACGCTTCTCATACGTTCCTGATACTCTGTTAACCCCGGAGAACGTCGACATATTTGATTTTTGAGCATGAGGTTAGCGTGTAAGGGAAACATTAGACCTCCCTTACACGCTCCACGCTTATGGCAAACATCATGATCGCGTTCGACCACATTTCAAAAAGCTTTCCCGGTGTACAAGCACTCAACGATGTGTCTTTTTCAATTGCAAAGGGCGAGGTCCACGGCTTGGTCGGTGAAAACGGGGCAGGAAAAAGTACTCTCATCAAGATATTGTCGGGGATAATCACCGATTACGAGGGGCGGGTTTTTATCGATGGCCAAGCTGTGGCATTCCGTTCGCCCCACCATGCTCAGAGTTTGGGTGTCGCAACGATTTTTCAAGAGCTCACCATGATTCGAGAACTCCCTGTTTTTGAAAACATTTTCTTGGGCAGAGAACCAGTGCTTCGAGGAGGCATAATCGATCGGAACTCTATGCGTGAGCAAAGTCAAAAGGTTTTGCGTTATTTGGACTCAACGATCCACCCGGATGACCTCGTTGGGCGGCTTTCGATTGCTAATCAACAAATAGTGGAAATCTGCAAGGCATTGGTTCTCAACGCCAAAGTCATCGTCATGGATGAACCGACCTCATCCTTGACGGAGCACGAGGTGGAACAACTCTTCTCGCTTATTCAACGTCTTAAAGATTCAGGAATCACTGTCATTTACGTGTCACACAAAATAGAGGAAATATTCCGCATTTGCGATATGATTACAGTGCTCAGAGACGGGAAGTACATCGGGTCAGTTCAAAAGAATGCCTCCAATCCTGACGAAGTCATCCGAATGATGGTAGGTCGCTCAATGAACGAACGTTTTCCCTTTCGGGAGAGAAAACGGGGACAAAAACTTCTGGAGGTACGGAATCTCTCGCGAAAAGGCGAATTTGAAGAAGTCAGTTTTTCCCTTTACCAGGGAGAAATTGTCGGTTTCGCAGGATTAATAGGAGCTGGTAGAACTGAACTAGCTCGAACCCTTTTTGGAGCCACGTACCCACATGCTGGAGAAATTCAGGTGAAACAAAGAATATTCCCCGGATTTTCAAACCCTCGAGAAGCTTTTCAAGCTGGAATCGCCTATCTTCCTGAAGATCGAAAAGGAGAGGGTTTGGTACTGTGTCTTCCTGTACGAGAAAATATTGCTCTCTCAATCTTGCGTAGGCTCTCTTCCCGCTTGTGGGTTGACCGTCAAACCGAGTCAAGGGTAGTTGACCGATTCATCAAAGACTTGCAAATCAAGGTGTACCATCCAGACCAGATAGTGGAAACCCTCTCTGGAGGGAATCAACAAAAAGTTGTTATATCAAAACTCCTTGCGACAAAATCCGAAATTTTCATTTTTGACGAACCGACCCGTGGCATCGATGTGGGGGCCAAATACGAAATCTATAAAATCATGAACGACCTCACCCAGGAGGGAAAGGGTATAATCTTTATTTCGTCAGAGCTTCCCGAAATCATGGGAATCTCGGATCGCATATACTGTATGAGGGGTGGACGCCTAGTGAAAGAATTTCGGCGGGAAGAAGTAACCCCAGAAAAAATCATGTATATTCTTACCGGAGGAAGGGAGCAATGACTGGAAAAAGAATCGTTCTTTGGCATCTATTCGACAGGGCCAAGTTTCGTGAACTTCCTATTTTGCTCTACATTCTTCTTATGGTTGTGTTCTTCTCGTTCACTACATCTGGTTTTTGGGCTGTGAGAAATTTTGAGAATCTCTCCAGACAAATTGCGGTGGTGGGAATCATCTCTACAGGTATGACGCTTGTAATCCTCACCGGTGGAATCGATCTTTCTGTAGGCTCAATCCTTGCCTTTTCGATCAGCATTGGTGGAGCAGGAATTCCTCAAGGGAGGCCAATCTGGCTGATTTACCCCCTGATTCTCTTCCTTGGAACTATACTGGGCTTCACCAATGGTATCCTGATTACCAGGATTTCGGTCCCGGCACTCATCATTACACTCGGTACAATGAATATCTTCCGCGGAATCACTATGGTGATTACTCGAGGAATTTATATTACCCCCATTCCCGCAGCGTACACAATCGTTGGAAGAGGTTACCTCCCTTTCCTCTTCCTCCTGGTCGTTATTTTGGTATTTATGTTTATCACTCTGCGCACCCGTTTCGGAAGAAATATATACGCCATTGGAGGCGGTGAACAGGCAGCTCTCTACTCAGGCGTACCGGTAATAAAATACAAAGTTATCGTCTACACACTCTCCGGATTTCTTTCCGCTTTCGCCGGTCTCATTTTAATTGGTCGAAGTGGTTTTATTCAGCCTCAAGCAGGTGTGGGATATGAGATGAACGCGATCGCAGCAGTGGTGATTGGTGGAACGAGCATCTTTGGGGGCACAGGAAGTATTTTAGGAACCTTTTTTGGTGCGACCTTAATGGGTCTCATTTTGACTGGTCTGACCATGCGAGCAGTCGATCCGTATTGGCAAGGTCTGGTAACCGGCATTCTTGTGGTGTTGGCTATTTCCCTTGACTCGCTACGGCAGATGAGAAGTCACGGTCAACCCTTTGCGGAACGATAGCAGGAGAAACGAACCGATGAGATACGCATTGACCAGCCAGACAAAGATCATTATTGCACTGCTTTTGGTAAACGTGGTCATTATGTTTTCGCTCTCTTTTCTTTCTCCGACCTTTTTGACCTATGGGAATATCTCATCCCTGCTCACTCGAATGAGTGAACTCGGAGTGTTAGCTACGGCAGTGACAGTGACTTTCATTAGCGGTGGCTTTGACCTTTCAATCGGAGCGGTTATGGCTTTGAGTGGTATGATTGCAGGTTATTCCGTACTCTCAGGTCTACCCCTCTTTTTTGCCATTTCCTTCTCGCTTTTAGCGGGGGTGTTGGTCGGCTTGATGAACACTCTGTTCATCATTAAGCTTCGTTTACAACCCTTTGTGGTCACTTTAGCGACGATGACCATGGTGCGTAGCATCGTATACGGGTTTATGCGGGGTAAGACCATCACAGCCTTTCCAGAATCTTTGCTCAGTCTGGGAGACATGTATGTTTTTGGGATTCCCTCTCTGTTTATCATTTTAATCATTTGCGCTGCATTTACCGCTCTCCTCCTAAAAAGAACGATTCTGGGCCGATACATCTTTGCCCTGGGGGGAAATGAACGCACTGCGTTTCTCTCTGGAGTACCAGTGAATACAATAAAGTGTTTTGTGTATATCTTCAGCGGGCTCTTGTCGGCTCTGGCGGGCCTACTCCTAGTGATTCGAATTCGGGCAGCGATTCCTGACGCCGGTTTAAATGCTCCTCTTGAGGTGATCACTGCAGTCGTCATTGGTGGTACATCCATTAAAGGTGGCAAGGGTTCCTTACTCGGTTCGCTTTTGGGTATTTTCGCCATGTTCCTCTTGATTAACGGTTTCAGCCTCTTAGGCTTGAACCCGTTCTGGTCCGTCATCGTATTAGGAATTATCCTCATCGTCGTGGTTGGTCAAGAAGGAATTATGATGCCTCTTATTACTTTTTTTCTTGGGAAAACTCGCCATCGAGTGGATTAGGGGGGATGCAATTGTGATAAGGCGTTTTATCCATAAGGTAGTTCTGGTAACTGGCGCAGGTTCCGGCATCGGTCAGGCCATTGCGGTGCGTTTCGCCCAAGAGGGCGCCATTGTGGGTATTAACTATCATAAAAACAGGGATGGAGCGGAAAAAACCTTAGAAATGGTGTTTACCCAGGGAAGCGAGGGCATGATGCTCCAAGCGGATGTAAGTGTGGCCCGTGAAGTCGACGAAATGGTATCGGCGCTCATTGAAAAATATGGCGTAATCGATGTGTTAGTGAATAACAGTGGAATAGGAAGTCCCTCTTCTCCAGACAGGGTACATGAAATTACAGAGAAAGATTGGGACCGGGTAGTCGAAGTCAATTTAAAAGGATATATGCTCACTGCCAAAGCGGTGCTGCCCCACTTCATTGCTAGAAAGAAAGGATCGATTGTTAACATCGCCTCTATCCGAGGATTATTGGGTAGTCCAATGTTAGCCTCCTATTGTGCCTCAAAGGGGGGAGTAGTTCTTTTAACCAAGGCCATGGCCCTTGATTACGCCAGTCATGGAATCAGGGTGAATTGTATCTGCCCAGGCTTTATCGAGACCGAGATGTTCCGCAACTATCTGAGTCTTCAAAAGGATCCGCATGCCACCCGAGATAAGTTTGCTAAGATGGCCCTAATAAATCGGATTGGACAACCCGAAGAGATTGCCTCAGTATGCGCTTTTTTGGCATCCGATGCTGCTTCGTTCATCACCGGTGTTGCCTTACCGGTTGACGGTGGCTATACTGCAAATGGTGTAAAGGAGATATGACGATGATTTTCAATCAAAAGGTAATTGTAATCACTGGAGCAGGGTCAGGGATCGGGAGAGCGACTGCTCTCCTGTTCGCGTACCGAGGGGGGAAGGTGTGTGTTCTTGACAAAGATTTTATCCGTGCGAAAGAAACCGTGCATTTAATCCAGCAAGAAAATGGTGTGGGCATACCCTTGGAAGTTGACGTCTCGAATTGGGATACGGTCATGGAAGCCGTGAATGCAGTGATAGAACACTTTGGCAGGATTGACGTGCTGGTCAATAATGCTGCTTTAGAATTCAGCGCTGATTTGTGCCATACTCATGAAGAGGAATGGGATAAAATTATGGCGGTCAACCTCAAAGGGTGTTTCCTGGTGGCAAAAGCAGTTTTACCCCTCATGATGCGCCAGCGCAGCGGGGTAATCATCAATATTTCCTCCATTTCTGGTCTTCTCGGATGGCCGAACTCAGCGGTATACTGTGCTTCCAAAGGTGGCGTGATTCAATTGAGTCGTCAGATGGCAGTCGACTATGCACCATACAACATCCGCGTCAATTGCGTGTGTCCTGGTACGACCCTTACCCCGATGATTGAAAGGCTATTCCGCCTGGAACGGGACCGCGAAGAAGCCATGCGAAAGATCGCCGAAATGCATCCCTTGGGGAGGTTTGCCCAACCTGAAGAAATTGCCGAAGCCATTTGTTTTTTGGCTTCTGAAGACGCCTCTTTCGTAACCGGAGCGGTACTGCCGGTCGATGGTGGATACACGGCAAAATAGAGATGATGGGAGGGTTCTTTATGGGAAAGTTGTTTGACCTCACCGGTCCCATTGAGAATGGTCTGTGGGGATACCATGAGTTACCAGGCTTAGAACACATCGTCCCACGTGTCGAGATCAACCATATTGCCTCAATCGACAATAATGGATTTTTTGCCTCAAAGGTGGTGCTGTCAACGATTTCTGGGACCTACCTTGAGGCTGGATCCCATATTCTCAAAGATGGAAAAACTCTAGACCAATATCCGCTTGAACGTTTTTATCTCTCTGCAAAAATTCTCAGGTTACCAACGCAACGAGAAAAAAGCATCATTGGCCGCCAAATTTTAGAAAAAAACACTCCCCCAATTTCTCCAGGCGAGGCACTTTTGATTGACACCGGATGGGGAACACGATGGAATACTCCAGGGTATGTGTTGTCTTGCCCCAATTTTGATGAAGAAGCTCTCCTCTGGATAATTGAACAGAATATAAGCCTTCTCGGCGTCGATGTGCCCTGCATTGAATCCGCCTGGTCAGATGATGAGGAAGGCGAAAAAGGGAGTATGTTAGGTAAGCTTTTCGCTCACGACATTTTACTGCTTGCCCCTCTGATCGGATTGGAGAGGATCTCCTCTCCACGAGGGACGTTAATTTGTTTGCCCATCAACCTCAAAGGAACGTCCGGGGCGCCATGTAGAGCGATTTTTATTGAAAATGATGACCACGTTTGAGGAGGTGAGTGCCTTGTCAGTCCGCTGGGGAATCATTGGGGCAGGAGGAATTGCCCGACGAAGGAGTATTCCAGAAGTTGTGCATTATGCTAAGGAGAGTACCGTCGTTTCAGTAATGGACGTCGAAGAAAGAGTCCTGCGGGAAATAGCGCAAACTTTTTCCATTCCTTACGCGACGACGTCTGTTGAAGAGCTTTTACGGAGTGATTGCGAAGCGGTATACATTGCTTCTCCGGTTTTTGCCCATTCAAAGCAGTGCAAGGACGCCCTCAAAGCAGGGAAACACGTGCTGGTGGAAAAACCGATGGCGATGAAAGTCGAGGAAGCTGAGGAAATCATCGCCCTGGCAGAGGAAAAAAGGCTGAAATTAGGCGTTGCTTTTATGATGCGTTACAATGTCTACCATCGTTTGATTAAAAGGATGATTGGAGAGGGAAAACTCGGAACCGTGGTTGGTGCACGGGCCCAACTCACCTGCTGGTATCCTCCTTTACCCGGGGCATGGCGTCAAAAAAGAGAGCTCGGGGGTGGAGGGTCACTTGCCGACATGGGTTGTCACTGTATCGACCTTTTAGAGTGGTTCCTGGGCGAGGCGCAGGAAGTCATTGCCTCCACTGCTTCCACAGTTCACCCTTATGAAGTCGAAGACACGGCGACGGCTCTGCTCCGTTTTCCAAACGGTGCACAGGGGATAGTCGATACTTTCTTCAACGTTCCCGACGAAGCCTCACGCAATGTCCTCGAAATTTATGGAACCCTTGGTGCGGTACTCTGTCGACGAACCATCGGCCAGGATGGGGGCGGAGAAATGGAAGTCTTTCTCAAAGAAGCGGAGGGAGGGTACAACGCCGCTCAGGTACGGACTGCGGATGGATTTTACAAAGTAAATCTTGACCCCAAACCCCTGTACGCCGAGGAGTTTGACGCCATGAGCGTCTGGATCCAGGGAGGAGAAAAGCCACTCATCCACTCCGAAATCGGTTTGCGAAACCTGAAAGTCGTCGAAGCCGCGTATACCTCTTCCCGTACGAAACGGTGGGTAGAGATACGATGACAAGATGCGAGCATCGATGAACACAGAGCAAGCGTGCGCGTGACTTTGCCACCCATCGGGAGCAGCAAAAACTTTTCCTTTTCCAGAGCTTCCCCAGCGATGTACAACGTTCCTTGGGATATCCAGATTCCTTTAGTGTATCACACTCGATGTTGACCGTTAATCGCCCTCTTAAAATTGCCCGAGAGGATTGTCGTTGTACCAGGATTTTTTCACCATAGGGATGAACGCCGCGAACCGTTATCTATGGCTTTTTTGAAAACGTGTCTCGCGTTCTTGACGTACAGACGTAGCCCGTAGCCGAGCTTTAAAAAGCTCCATTTTCTTAATCTGGTCAATTGCGCTCGATTTTTTCTCTTTTTTAGCAAACATGTTGAGTCAACACGACTTATTGACCGGTAAAAACCTTTGGGATACACTTTTGGGGTGGTGTCGTCAATGGCAGAAGCGCGCTCCCAGGGTCCTTTGATTTTGGTACCCAAAAGTGACCTTTTGACCCGGCTTTCGGTTCTGGCGATGTCTGCTCGCTACGATAACTCCTGCAGTAGTTCTGGAGGAAGGCGAGAAACCCATCCTTACGGATTGGGAAACTCGCACCTCAGCGGAATATGCCATACGTTCTCTGCGGATGGACGGTGCGTGTCGCTTCTCAAAATCCTCATGACGAACTTCTGTGTCAATGACTGTAAATACTGCCTCAACCGGGTTTCTAACGACGTCCCCCGAGCCATGCTTACCCCTGAAGAAATTGCCACCATCACGGTTGAATTCTACCGCCGCAACTACATCGAGGGTCTTTTCTTGAGTTCCGGAATGCACCGACACCCCGATGCAACCATGGAGCTGATGATTCGGGCAGTCAAAATTTTGCGCCAGGCGTACCGGTTCCACGGCTACATCCACCTCAAACTCATCCCTGGAACGTCCCGGGAACTCATCGAGGAAGCCTTTCTCCTCGCCGACCGGGTGAGTACCAATATCGAGTTTCCGACCGAAACCTCACTGAGACGACTGAGCCCTCAAAAAACGCTTCCTGAGCTCTACAGGCCCCTGCAGATTGTGCGAGAAATTTACCGAGAGCGGACCCGTAAAGCTCCAGCGTCGACCCAGATGATCGTGGGAGCCACACCAGATACCGACAGAACCATGCTCTCCTTCGCAGAAGTCCTCTATCATAAGCGCTTCGTTCGACGGGTCTACTACTCTGCCTACATCCCGGTTAATCAGGACGAGACCCTTCCAGCCCTGGTTGAACCACCTTTCTTGCGTGAACATCGACTCTACCAGGCGGATTGGCTTCTTCGATTTTACGGATTCACCACGGAGGACCTCTTCGAAGAGGGAGAATATCTCTCCCTTGATACGGATCCCAAAATAGCCTGGGCCCTGAGGCACCCGGAACTCTTTCCGGTTGAAGTGACCACCGCTTCGTACCAAAAGCTCATTCGGGTGCCGGGAATTGGCCCAGTTTCAGGGAAACGAATCCTTCAGGCTCGCCGTTACGGAACCCTCTCGGAAGGGGTATTGCAAAAGCTTGGGGTGGTTCTCAAGCGAGCACGTTACTTCCTCACTCTACGAGGAAAACCCCTTGTCACGCTCTCTGGTTCACGAAGAAAAGCCCTGGAAACGCGGCAACTCTCGCTTTTCCCGGAACTTATGGAAATACCCCATGTCAGTGGTCACCTATGATGGGACATTTGAAGGATTCTTGACCCTTCTGGCCACTCTTTTCCCGAGGGAACGGTCCCTGGAAGGATTACAGGTAGTGAACGAACGACTTAACCCAGAGAACGGTGACTTCTTTGCTGAACCCACCACCACTCAACCTCAACTGGCGCAGGAGTTCTATAGACAGCTTAAGGTCATGCTGCCCCGAGAAATCTTCCTCAAACTTCCGCTCTTTTACCTCTGTGACCAAGCCCTGGTGGAAATTTCCCTCGTTCGGCTTCTCAGAGAGAGCGTACAACAACCTCAGGTCTGGAAAGACCTGACCAATGAACATGTCCTCCATCTTTACCGGGCCGAAAGAGCCTTCCATCGTGAGCATCACCGCTGGTTGGGGCTTCTGCGGTTTGTGGAACTCAAGAATCGTTTTCTCTTTGCCCGTTTCGAACCGTCTTTAAACGTCCTTCCCCGGCTTTATCAGCACTTTGTCCGCCGTTTCCCCAACGAAAATTTTCTCATTTTCGACTCCCGACGAAGGCTCCTCTTTTCCTTTCAAGACAAGCAAACCGCCCTACTGTGGGTGGACGCCATACAACTCGACCCATCCCCTGGAGAAGACCCTTTTTTAACCCTCTGGCAAGCATACATCACCGAAATCGCCGTTCCCGAACGGAAAAGCCATTCCCGACAACGGATGAGGTTACCTCTTCGAGTCAGACCATTTCTAACCGAATTCTGGCCCAAAAACCCATTCCCCTTCCTGTGAAATCCCCTCTCAGGGTTTTAAAGGGGTAAAGTATTTGCCATCGTTCAAAAGTATTTCCTCCTCAGGAAGGAAACTCTCGCCCTAACTTTTCTCCAGAACCCAGGATTAGAAAGAGCCCTATTCAGAGCTTCTTACTCTGCACCGTCTTTGTTTTGGACAGTACCAGGGAGTACTCCCTTTGACGAATCCATCCACCGTTCGCACATCCAGAAGGTTCACAACCGCTCTTCAGAGAAAAATACCCAACTCCTTTCACCCAGGGAAGGTCCTCTTGCGCAAAGAACCGCTCTTTCTGACCATTTTAGTTCGGAAAGGGTTTTACTCTTCCTGAAGCCACCAGTATACTCCTTCCCATCCGTAGTGACCGAGGAGTTCTTTAGCTTCTTTCTCGCTCTCGCAATTGACCGAGATGAGAAGTCCTTCGGGACGAAGCGCGCTTACCACGAGCTCAACCTCTCCTGGAGCACAGTACACGATGATTGCTTTGCTCCTCGACTGGATTTTCTGATAGAGAGGAATCCACTTGGCTACCCCGGTTGTGCTTTCCCCCGCACCAGCGACCCACTGAACGGCGTTCAGTTTAGGAATGTCAAGAATCATCTCCAGGTGGTGGAGGGCTCCCTCTCCGTCCAGGTGGTAAATCGAGTAGTCTAAATAATTGATTTCGTTCACCAATTCCTCCAGGAAGAATTCTCGGTATAGGTCGGTGGAAATCAAGAGCGAGAGGTCATTTTCCACTGGGTAGAACTTCCCTGGCGCCCAGAGGTTAATCCAGGCAGTAGTTCCCTCTTGTTGGCCGAGAATCAGACTGTAGTAAGTCTCCTCATAAACCCTCACCCAGGCGTTCCAGAGGAAAACCATGGCTTTCTTAACCCCCTCCGGGTTATCGACAAGGTCGAGGCAGAGGTTTTGAGGGCTCCCGCGCAAGACCGCCAGAGCATCCATACTGGGGTGGATGTCGGTGGCACCCACAAAGAATTCCCCTCGTGAAATTTCTAAGACCCGAGTAACGAACTCTTTGGTCTTCTGCCAGTACACACCGTCTTCGTGGATGCGCAGTTGGGAGAGATCGGTATAGTCAGTGAGCACAGGGTGACCCCACTTTGCCCAGGAAACTGGGATGACACCCTCCTTGATGAACGAAGGTCCAGTGGAAACGGGTGGAAAGGAATCGGAGAACTCAATTTCGGCCCCTAAGTATGCAGAGAACACATCAGTCCCAAAATTTGGAAAGTAGCAGGGAAACGCCAGACCACCATAGAACGTTGCTCGGAGTATTTCTTGGGCGTTTCGAATGACTTTTTCACTGTCGAATCGTTCTTCCTTACCGACCCAGAGACTTTTCCCAGTGAGGATTTCCAGCGATTGGGGATCGTCCCTAGGAGCAGTCACCCAGAGAGGAATACGATCCAAGAAGTCATTATTCCACCAATAGAGGTAGTACCTCTTGATGGTCTCCCAGGCCTCTTTATTGACCCTTCCTTCTTTTTCTTCCTGCATACTCTTCACCCCCTCAACAATTAGCCTTTCACCGCACCAGCAGTAAGACCCCTTACTAAGTACTGCTGGGTAAAAAAGGTGATGATGATAGAGGGAACCACCAAAAGAGTGGCCATGGCGGTGAGCCCCTGCCAATCCACCTGGACAAAACCAATGAACTCGGAAATGACCACCGGTAACGTTTTAGAAGAAGCCCTGGTGAGGACCAGAGCAAAGAGAAATTCATTCCAGGACCAGACGAAGGAGAGAATGGCAGTTGCGGCAAGCCCAGGGGCAACACTGGGAAGCATGATGCGGTTAAAGAGAGCGAAATAGGAGCAACCGTCAATGAGCGCTGCTTCATCGAGGTCCCTCGGTATTTGTCTGAAAAATCCAGCCAGCATGAAGATAATAAAGGGTAAGCCATAAGTGGAATGTGCAAAGATCACAACCTGGCGGGTATCGATGATACCGAAGCGTGAAGCAAAAAGGAAGAAAGAAGGGAGCAAGGCAATGGGAGGAAACATCCGGGCAGCAATGATGGCCAGAGAAACCCAATTGTAGCCACGGAATTTCCACCTCGTCAGGGCATAGGCTCCAAGGGCGCCAAAGTACATGATGATGAAGGTGGTGCTTGTGGCAACGATGAAACCATTCAAGAGATATCGGGAAAAATCCTGGAGTCGGAAAACTCGCTGGTAATTCTCCAAGGTGGCTCGGAAAAAGAGCACCGGTTTTTCGGTGTATACATCGATTCTTTGCTTAAGGGAAGTCGTCACAATCCAGAAAATGGGAAAGAGGACAAAGAAAACAATGATGCAAAGTGCGCTGTAGAATCCTATCCACCAGAGCAGGCTTTTCGACTCAGGGCCCTTCACGCTTTTCCATCCCCTCTCTCATTTGACCTGTTCAAGAAATTGCAATTGCAAGACTTTGATGAAATACCAGGATATAAGAATTACCGCACCAAGAATGAAAATGGCTATTACTGAACCTCTTCCCATATTGAAGTGTCGGAAAATCCATTCATAGCTTAAGAATCCTAGCGTCGCCGTTCTTCCCCCCGGCCCTCCATTGGTCATCACATACACAAGGTCAAAGACCCGAAACGTATCCACCAGACGAATGATGAGGATAAGAAGGAAGCTCGGGATAAGGAGCGGGAAAATAATCCTCATGAATATCTGCCATCCTGTCGCTCCGTCGATACGGGCTGCTTCTAAGGGCTCATTCGGAATAACCTGGAGGCTAGTATACAGAACCAAAAAGACAAAGGGAATATAGAGCCAGATATCAGCAACTGCGACAGCATAGAGGGCAAAACGCGGATCCGCAAGCCAAGCCTGCCTCGTGCCTCCAAAAAACTGGACAAAGTAGTTCACTGCCCCCCCACTGCCCATCGAAGAGGAATTTCCAGCAAAGAGCCGAAGCGATCGGAGCAACCATCATGGGAAGCAGAATCAGGGAGAGGAAAACATTCTTCCCCGTGAAATCCCTATTGAAGAGGATGGCAATGATAAGGCCCATAAAGATCGAGAGCACAGTGGAAACGAGCATAAAAATCAAGGTATTTTTGAGGGCCTGCCAGAAGTCGGGGTGGGAGAATACGCTCACATAGTTTTTGAGACCAATAAACTGCATAGGAATATTTGGCTTATTCAAAAAATACCTCACAAACGATAAGAAAAGAGTGCTAAGGAGCGGAAAATACACCAGTATGAATAGACCGACTAATATGGGTAAAAGCATTATGTAAGGAGTAAGCCTTTTCTCAGCCATGGCATTCAATTTTAAACGGGAAAAACAGTGGCACCGTCTGTTTTTCCCGTTTCTTTAGATTAGGGTTTATTTGTAGTAACCGGCTTCGTCGAGAATTTCTCTCACCTTGACCGCTGCTTCGTCCAGAGCATCCTTGACACCGGCCTGCCCTGTAACCACCTTAGAAACGGCAAGTCCCCACACATCGATGATGGAAGAGATTTCAGGTATTCCAGGTCTTTCTTTGGTATCCTCAAAACTGATATTTACTGCTCTTTGCCAAGGAATTTGCGATTCCAAGGTTTGAATGATTGAAAGGCGACATACCGGAACTCCTTCAGGAACGTGGATTTTCTCCACCATCTCCCTGGAGTTGAAGAAAGCCAACCACATGTACGCCCATTCTTTGTTCTTGGAGAATGCCGACACCGTCCCTCCCCACGAACCCAACCGTGGAACTCGCTTCACCTTTTTGGGCATCGGTGCATAACCAACTTTTCCGACTACTTTAGACTGGGTGGGATCCTCCATCGCAGCTCCCAGGTAGGGCCACATCTGGAGCATGGCCAAACGCCCTTGCTGAAAGGCTGCACCAGATTCTTCGTTACCCCAGTTCGGCGCATCAGGAGGAGAGAATTTATTCACTGCTTCCGCGTAAGCTTTAAGAGAATCGACTCCAACCTGGTCATTAAAAATGGGATTCCATTGCTCGTCAAAGTACTCTCCACCCCACGACCAAAGCCAGGTGCTCCAGGTGCTTGAAGCCCACTCTCCCTGTTTTGGAGTCGTACCAAAGCCCCATACATCGGGAAAATTGGGGTTATTGGTGAACTTACTTGCTAAATCAAACAAGTCGTCGTATGTCGCAGGCAGCGTTGCCCCTGCTTGTTCAAAGAGATCCTTACGATAAAAGAGGACTTGGGTGCTTCCGTGATGGGGAATCCAATAGGTGTTCCCCTGGTAGGTAAGCAGGTTCACAATGCTTTGGGGGTAGTCTTCGATGTCAAAACGCGGGAGATTAGGGTCGTTCCAATACTTATTGAGAGGTTCGATATAGCCTGCATAGATGAACTCCAGAGACCACAAGCCTGGGATGAAAATAATATCGTACGTTCCCGTCCGAGCAGTAAGGTCAACGATGATTTTTTCGTGGAGATTTGCCCAGGGAATAGCATTCACTTCCACCTTGATTCCAAATTGCTGCTCAAAGAGCTTGCTTACTTCCAGGGCAGCCTTTTGCTCTACTGGCTCGTAGAGAACCACGGTGAGTTTTTCTGGCTTGGGTGCAGCAGGAACTTTACTGAAGTCGGGTTCTGCGGCAAGGACCATCCCCACACCGAGGGAAAGCAAAACAACACAAAAAAACCCAGTCCACCAAAGCTTTTCCTTTCATATGTATCCCCCCTTAAATATATAATGAATTAATTTTAATGAAGACTATTAATGTTTGTCAACATTAGATGTTTTAGAAATAAATCGGACTCCGTTTCCAGTGCTTCAAAAAGGAAAGATCAGCAAAAAGCGGGGTCCCCCCGATTACCATCGGTACAAGACCGAAGGGGTCGGCCTTGAAGAATATCCATTCCATGAAACATTACACGGATCATTCTTTCCCCTCATCATTTCACAGGTGAGTCGATTCTGGAAAACTTTCTCACGGATATGAAAAGAGGAACCTCTATTTCTCTATACTGCACAAAGAAGCAGTGAAAATTCTGACAAAGCTCAAAAAATTAAAAGGCGCACAGGTATCCCGAACCAGACCAGTAAAGATGGTTGTAAAGAGACTTTTCCCTCAATAAATCGATACCAGCGCAATCGTTTAGATAAAGACATGCTCACTGCGATAAAAATGAACCTTTAAACCAAAGAACTACAAGCCCCTCGGCATCGTTGAAAACTTACTATAATCATTTCAAAATCTCGTGAACACCTTTTATTAATTATTTGATTTTTTAAATACTCCTTGACAAAAATTAATCTCCTTTATACTATTTTAAAAACGAAGTATAAAACGGTTTTAAAACGTTTTATGAAGAACTCTGGTCGAGTAACCATTCGAGATATCGCCAAAATAGCCGGGGTTTCTCCGGCAACGGTTTCCAATGTTCTGAATAATCCGAAAAAAGTGAGTCTTGAGAGTCGTCGCAAAGTTGAAGAAGTGCTCCAGCAATGCGATTTTCGGCCCAACGTTCATGCTCGAGCCCTAAAATCCCAGCTGACTCCTACTTTTGGTCTGATTGTACCGACGCTCGAAGAACCGTACTATGCCCAGATTGTTCAGGGATTTGATGACTTTCTTAAAAACCACGACTATGGCTTTACCCTGTTTCTTACCCAGGACCTTTGGGTAAACGAGGAGCGAGCGCTTCAGGAAATTGTTCAACAGAGAATGGCCGGTATGGCGAGTATCCCTTCCTCAGTCCAGGAAACTCTCTTTTTCGACCGCTTACAAGAGACTTCTCTGTCTTGGGTATGCATCGATCGGGTACCGCTCGATGCCCTCGAACATAGAGGAAACTTCCTTTCGGCTGATTATCAGGCGTTAGCCCTATTCACGGCTTCTCTGCTCCGCGCAGAGAAACATGTTCGTCGAATCCTTTTCCTTACTGCAAGCCGTGTTTTTTTCTGCGAGCAGATCTTCTACGAAACTTTTCTCAGCGAACTCGATACGTTAGCCTCCTTGGTAATCCATGTTGACGCTCCGTTAGGGTGGACAGCTGCATTTCAAAAATTCTTCCCGATTTTGCGGGATAACCCTGATGTCAGCCATGTCGTCGCAACCAATCACGTTCATGCCAGGGCAATCATTGACGCTTCAGATTACTTGGGTCTCGCCACTAAAGTCTACTATTTAGGCCGAGAAAATTGGAAAGCCGTCAAAGAGAGTCGCAACGTAGTAGAAATCAGTCGTCCTGGTCTTAAAATTGGACGCCGGGCTGCCGAAATGCTGGTGCAGGCAACCCAGAGTCTGGTGGACCGCCCTCGCCGAGAGGTAACCCCGGTATATCTGGAACGCTTTTTCGTCCAAAAAGATTCTCTGAGCATAAAACGACCAAGAAAATCGACTGTGTCGATTCGAGTGGCTATGCTGTCTGACCCCTGCTACGATGCCATCCAGTCTCTGATCCAAGATTTCCTTGCTCGTTCTAAAACCAAGGTGTTTTTACAAGCGTTCCCTTACGAAGAACTGTATCAAGAAGTGATGAAAAACCCGGAAAGCGAATTCGATGTGTTTATGGTGGATGTCTCTTGGCTACCAGAGTGTGTGTATGCCAATCGTCTCTATGACCTCACACCCATGATTTCCCTGACTTCCGAACCCTTCTACGGCTTTATTCCTGGAGTCTTAGAAAGCTACGCCTTGGTCAACGGGCGCTACTTTGCGATACCGTTTTATTTTGGAGTGCAACTCCTCTTCTATCGACGCGACCTTTTCGAAGATGGTCGGATGAAAACCCTATTTTACGATCAATATAAAAAAGAACTGGTACCCCCGGGTGACTGGGACACCTACAACCAGGTTGCTCGTTTTTTCACCCGACAATTCAATCCTCATTCTCCGGTAGAGTACGGAACCACAGTCGGAGCACTGAACGACACCGCCATCATGTGTGAATTCCTTCCCCGTCTTTGGAGTTACGGAGGGGAAATTTTTGACCGCACTGGTCACCCCACGATTGCGTCCCCTCAGGGAGTCGAAGCCCTACGGGCGTACCTTGAAACATTCCACTACGCGCCACCACCCAGTAACTGGTGGGGAAAACAGGTTGAACATTTCGCCAATGGCAAAGCAGCCATGATGGTGATGTTTACGTCCAACGTGAATCTGGCGTTCCATCATCAGTCATCCAGAGTCTACGATCGAGTCGGCATTGAAGAAGTTCCTGGAAGGGTTTCGGTGCTCGGTGGCTGGTCACTGGGAATTCATGCCAAGAGTCGATACGTCGACGCTGCTTTTGAATTCATTCGCTGGGGATGTTCCTCAGAGCTTGCCATTCCTTTCTCACTCCTTGGTGGTTGCACCGCCCACTTCAGCGTGTACCAGTCTGCAGAACTGGTTCGTGCCCTCCCCTGGGCTCGGTTAGCAGAAAAGGCTTTCGCCAAAACTAAGAAAAGAGCGGCAGTTCCGCATCTGGGAATTGAAGTTGTGGAACAGAAGTATTTAGAGCACGTGATTGGGTGCTGTATTCAAGAAGCCCTCCATGGGCAGACGAACCCAAAACAGGCCCTTCAAAAGGCACAGGAGATGATGAATGCCTTTTCCTTCCACTACGTAAGGAGGTGATGTGCAGCGTAACGTCCAGAGCCAGGTCTTTCAGTCAGTTTTGGTGGTCAATCAACAATCAAAAAGGGGGTAGGGTCACGTGGTAAAAAAGCAAAGTGGAATGGTATGGTTCCTGGGAATTTTCCTCACCGTCACGCTTTTCACAGCGGTGGCACTGGGAAAGGGGTTTGTGATTGCAGTCAGTAACGGGTATATTGGAAATAGCTGGCGAACCCAAATGATCGCTGCAATCGAAGAGTTGGGAAAGAAGTACCAGGAAATGGGTATCGTGGACCGAATCATCGTCAAAAACTCTGGCCTCGACATTCAGGCTCAAATTGCTGACTTTCGCAACTTGATGAACATGCAACCCGATGCAATTCTTTTAAACCCGAACTCTCCAGATGCATTGAACCCAGCCATTGAGGAAGCCGTCTCTCGAGGAATTCTGGTTTTGGCAATTGACCAGCCAGTGACGAGCGAAGAAGTGGCCTGTAACGTCACCATCAATCAGTACGAGTGGGGGAAGAAACTTGCCGAGTGGACGGTTGAAAAACTCAATGGTCGAGGAAAAATCATTCGTATTGACGGGTTAGCCGGTCATCCGGCAAACGTGGAAAGAGTCAAAGGAGCGACCGACGTTTATAAGAACTATCCGGAAATTCAGATTGTGGCCACAGCAAACGGTGATTGGGATCAAGCCAGGGCACAACAGGTGATGTCCAACCTCCTGGCTGCGCATCCGGACGTTGATGGAGTTCAGTCCCAGGATGGAATGGCCCTGGGAGTGATCCGTGCATACTTAGCTTCGGGTCAAACTTTGCCAAAAGTGCTCACTGGAGAGACCATGGTGGCCTTCCTGAGAGAATGGAAACGGCTCAAGGATGAAATGGATTTTGATACCATCGGTATTACCAATCCTCCAGGTGCGGCTGGAGCCTTAGGGCTGGGTTTTGCCGTGCGGCTTCTCCAGGGAAAACAATTCAAACCCGGTGTTCTTCGGGACGGGAAATACTACTATATCCCGGTCATGGTCGTGACTAACGAGAACTTTGACCAGCTCTACGAGACGGTGAAGGATAAAGAGGATTCGTATTTCTTGGATCAGATTCCTACCGAAGAAGAACTGGACGCCCTTTTTCAGTAATCGATTAAGGTTCTCCCCTCTCCATTTCCGGAGAGGGGAGAGGGAGGAAAAAAATGAGAGAATTACGCATTGATGGGATAGAGAAGAGTTTTGGAGCAATCAAAGCTTTAGGTGGGGTTTCCCTCTTTTGCCAAAGTGGTGAAATTTTGGGACTGGTGGGCGCCAACGGTTCAGGGAAAACCACCCTGTCGCGTATTATTACGGGCACCATTCGTCCCGATTTGGGAAACATCTCGATCGATGGACAGAGGGTACAATTCCATCATCCTCGGGAGGCTCGAGCACTGGGAATCCTTATGGCCCACCAAAATTTGAGCTTGATTGAAAGCATGAGCATCTGGGAAAACGTCGTGCTGGACCACGAATTCCTCACACCGAGAAAATTACTCGACAACCAGCAATCTCGGGCCTTTACGGCAAAATGGCTACAAAAATTTGGCTTATCAATCGATGTAAACCTCAAAGTCGAAAAACTATCTCCCGACCTTCGTCAAATGGTGGAAATCATCAAAGCCATGTCCTGGGACCCAAACGTTCTCCTTTTGGACGAGCCCACCGCCTCTTTAGACCATGAAAAGGTGAAACAAGTATTCGAAGCGATTCGAGAAGAGAGAGAAAAGGGGAAACTCATCATTTTTATTTCCCATCGTATCAATGAAGTTATCGAGATTTGCGACCGAGTAGCGGTGCTCCGAAATGGAAAGAACGCAGGAGAAATCGATCTTCGAAACAACCACTGCGACCAAAGAAAAATCGTGGAACTCATGGTCGGTGAAGTGGAACAGAGCGAGCAGAAAAAATCTTGTCCCGAGCCTGGAACAACCAAACAAACTCCAATGACGATCTTAGAAGTCATCCATCTCAAGGTGGGCGATAAAGTCAAAGATATTTCTCTGACCCTCCGTCAGGGTGAATTCCTAGGCATCGGTGGTTTACAGGGTCACGGTCAAGAAGAGGTTCTGCTAGCCCTCTTTGGAGCAATATCCAAAAGTTCAGGAACCATAAAGCTCAATGGTCAGGAAACTCATTTCTCCCATCCGTCTGAAGCCATCAATGCCGGCATTGTTCTCATCCCCGGCGATCGACAAAAAGAAGGGCTATTTCTGGAACAGAGCATCCTCTTTAACTTTTTCTATCCCTCTTTGAATACTTCGAAAAAACGATGGGTCCCATACACCGACCATAGGCAAAAAGCGAAAGAAACCTTCGAACAACTTCGCCTTGTCTATGCCCATTTAGACCAACAAGTCCGTTACCTGAGTGGAGGAAATCAACAAAAAGTGGTTATCGGCAAATGGCTTACACTTCAGCCCCGCATCATCCTTCTCAACGACCCAACCAAAGGAGTTGATGTTGGAGCAAGAAAAGAAATTTACGACCTCATCCACACCATGCGGGCAAAAGGTTTAAGTGTTATCCTTTTTGCCAGTGATAATCGAGAACTAATTGAAAATTGTGATCGAGTGCTCGTCATGTACGGTGGCCGGATCGTAGACGAAGTTGATACCGAAGAAATATGCGAAAGTCGGCTCATTGCATCGAGTTTATGTGTGGAATGGTGAGAAAAACATGAAAAAATCCTGGCACTTTTCAAACTATCCTGCTCTTTCCAGTTTATTCGTTTTTCTGGTCATTTTTTCCATTAACGTGTACCTACAACCTCGTGTCCTTACTTATCGTGTTCTCTACTCCAATCTCAGCACCTTCACGCCTCTTGTGCTCGTAGCGATGTCCCAGGCAGTAGTCATTTTGAGCGGTAACATCGACCTTTCGACCGGGGCAATGCTGTCGCTCCTCAACGTCGTTATGGCAACCCTTTTCCAAAACACACTGGGCAGCGTTCTTGCTGGTATCATCATCGCCTTTGCGATTGCCCTTCTAGGAGGCATGGTCAACGGGTACTTCGTGGGATACTTACGCCTTCCCCCTATCGTGACCACCTTTGCCACCGCCTTCGTTTGGAGCGGTATAGCCCTCCTCATCATGCCTCAACCGGGAGGACACGTCCCAAAATGGCTCTATCGGCTCTTTCAGAGCGGACGTCTACAATTCCCCTTACCTCTTTTTCTTATCGTTGTAGCACTTCTCATCTGGTGGTTGACGGTGCGAAAACCCTTAGGGAGAAAAATCTATGCAGTTGGTGGAAATCGCATCTCCAGCGTTCTCTCGGGAATTGATCACCGTCAGGTCATCCTTATGACCTACATGTTGAGCAGTTTCTTTCTGGCCCTGGCGGCTGTAGCATTGACCGGTCTTGTTGCTTCGGGAGATGCTCGAGTGGGCACACCAGTAACCTTAACCTCCATTGCGGCTGTGGCCATCGGTGGCAATTCTCTCCGCGGGGGAAGAGGTGGTGTGATTGGACCAATGCTGGGAGCGATACTTCTCTTTTTTATCAGTAACATTATTCTTTTGGTGGGTGTACCATCGCTTTATCAGGACTTCATCAAAGGAACGATCATCGTTGGAGCCATTGGTCTTGCTGTGCTGACCCAATATCGACGTTAGGGGGGTACAAAGGTGTTCAAGAATGCGTTCAAACAGTATTTTCCGGTTTTTCTGCTCATAGTTTTGCTCTTTCTGCTCGGCTCTTTCATCAATCCCGGTTTTTCTTCTTTTTCCAACATTGGCAATATTGTAGGAATATCGGCCTTTCTTGGCATCGTAGCCATGGGTCAGACTCTGGTGGTGATTTCGGGCAACGAAGGAATTGATCTCTCCGTTGGTTCTCTGGTTTCCCTAAGTGCAGTCTTAAGCTCGCAACTCATCGTGGGAAACAACCTTCGCCTTCTCATCGCACTCCCAGTCGTTTTGGGAACTGGAGCCTTTTTCGGTGTTTTGAACGGTATTGGCATCGCCTACGTTCGAATCCCTCCGGTGATCATGACACTCGGCATGGGGAGTTTGGTGCAGGGTTTTGTGCAGATTGTATGCGGAGGACAACCCACCGGAAGGGCAAGTAACATCCTCCTTGCTCTGGGTACCGGTCGTAGCCTGGGTTTTCCCAACATGCTCTTTTTTTGGTTGGGGCTTTCTCTCCTTTTCACCATGGTTCTCCGTTACAGCCGTTTCGGGCAACGGATTTATGGTATCGGTGCGAACCCGGTCGCGGCTTTTTTCTCTGGTACACGCATTGCTCCACAGCTTGTACTTGTATACACCCTGAGTGCTTTGATGGCCACCGTCGCTGGGTTTCTCCTTCTTGGATACACGGGAACATCCCACATGGACCTTGGCGCCGCTTACACCTTTCCTTCCATCATTGCCGTCGTGATTGGTGGTATTTCTCTGCAGGGCGGAAAAGGTTCTTATGGAGGAGTTTTGCTAGGAGCTACTTTTCTCACCGCTCTTTCCAGTTTGCTGGTCACCCTCAATCTGGGAGAAGGGGGACGACAAATTGTTTACGGTATTGCTCTGCTCATTCTACTTTTGGTGTATGCTCGAGAAGAGAGTGTAATATAGACCTCGAAAGAGGGAGGAGGATGGCAAAATAACAATGAAACCAAGAGAAAGGATCATAAGAGCGCTTAACCACGAGGAAACCGACAAGTTACCCGTTGATTTAGGATCGACGATGATTACTGGTATCCACGTTTCAAGCCTGCATAAAATAAAAGTGGCCTTAGGACTCATCGCTCCCGAGGACCCCGTCAAAGTCGTCGACCCGTACCAAATGTTAGGTGAAGTGGACAACGCCCTGCGCGAAGTTTTAGGGATTGACACCGTGCCGTTAATGCCCCAGGCAAATTTTTTTGGGTACCGGAATGAAAATTGGAAGCCCTGGACATTTTTCGATGGCACTCCCCTCTTGGTCCCTGAAAAGTTCAACACCGTTCCTGAAGCCCATGGAGACATCTGTCAGTATCCTCAGGGAGATATGTCATGTGCTCCATGTGCCAAAATGCCCAAAGGAGGATTTTACCACGATGCCCTGATTCGCCAGGAACCATTTGACGAAACTAATCTCCGCGTCGAAGACCAAATTGAGGAGTACAACCTTCTTACCGAAGAGGAACTCTCCTACTTTGAGAACGAATCCCGACGACTTTTTGAAGAAACTGAGTATGCGATCGTTTCTTCAGGTGTTCCTGGCACCAATTTGGGAGATATCGCCTTCGTTCCTGGACCCTCCCTGAAAGCACCCAAGGGTATTCGTGACATCGAAGAATGGTACATTTCCTTGGTGAGCCGTCAAGCATTTCTCCAGGAGGTTTTTGCTCGCATGACCGAAATTGGTCTCAAAAACCTCGAAACGTTCCACCAGGCGGTGGGAGAACGAATACAGGTAATCGTCATATCTGGAGCTGATTTCGGGTCACAACACGCGTCCTTCATCTCTCCCAAACTTTACCAAGCTCTGTTTAAACCTTTCCACACCAAGATCAACGCCTGGGTCCATGAACACACTACCTGGAAGACGTTCATCCACACCTGCGGAGCGGTATATGACCTCCTTCCAGACCTCATGGAAGCCGGATTCGACATCCTCAACCCAGTACAAATTTCGGCTGCTTCAATGAACCCAGAAATCCTAAAGCGCGAGTTTGGGCACCACTTTACCTTCTGGGGTGGAGGAATCAACACGCAAACCACTCTCCCCTTTGGAACACCTGAAGAAGTACGAAACGAAGCTCGACGACTCATCGAAATTTTCAAAAAAGGGGGAGGATTCGTGTTCGCCAGTGTCCACAACATCCAGGCGAACATTCCAGTCGAAAATCTTTTGGCACTTTTTGAAACGGTAGCCGAGTACCGATAGAGTGAAAACGAAGATGTAAAGGGGGTTTGTGTATGGATGTCCATTTTGAACTGCAGTACATCCCGGAAATGGGGAAAAAAAACGACTTTGGCATCGGAATTATTGGTTCGGGATTCATCGTGAGGAGCTGCCACCTTCCAGCATACCGGGAAGCAGGATACCAGGTGGTGGCCATCGCCACTCGTCCTGAAGACATTGCCCAGGCGGAGGATCTGGCTCGAACGCACCAAATTCCTCAGGTGTATGACGATATCCGGAAACTTGCTGCGAATCCAGATGTGGAAATCGTGGACATTGCTTATCCACCTCACCTCCAACTTGAAGTGATTGAACAAATTCTTCCTTACCGGAAAAAGGGCATTTTAGCCCAAAAGCCACTGGCCACTAACTATCAAGATGCAAAAAAGATTGTGGATCTTTGCCAGCGACACGGAGTGACGTTAGCGGTGAACCAGAATGGACGCTACGACCCTGCGGTTCAGGCCACCCGTTTCCTGTTACAAAGAGGGCTTCTGGGAAAACCGGTGATTGCCACTATTGAACTCCGTTTCAAACCTCACTGGCAACATTACATACTCGATTACGAACGACTCATGTTCCTTAACATGAGCGTGCACCACCTTGACCAGTTTCGTTACTGGTTTGGTCTCCCCGAGCGGATTTATGCCCATGGCACGACCTACCCGGGTTGTCCATACAAAGGGGAGTATCTCGGAGCCTATATCCTGGAGTACAGTGACGGACTGCTGGCTTCGGCCTGGGATGATGGTTTCACCTGGGATCCACCTGGTTTCGGCGTTTTTTACAAAATTGAAGGCACGGAAGGCGTCGCCAAGTTGAGTATAGGCTGGCCCTCCGGGGGACCGAGCACCATGAGTTTCTACTCTAAAAAAATTGGTGAAGCGTGGATTACCCCTGATCTCAAAGAAACCTGGTTTCCTGGAGCTTTCAAGTACACCATGGGAGAACTTATGAAAGCCCTGGAACAAGGCACTGAGCCGGAAAATAGCGGCACCGATAACCTCAAAACCATGGCCATGGTGGAAGCGTGTTACGTATCTCATCGTGAAAAACGGGCTGTACCGTTAAGGGAAATTCTCGAATCGTAGATTTCGGAGGTGATATTGATGATTCACGTGGGTATTTTCAACGGGTACTTTCCTTATTCGCTCCACCAAACCATCCAACGCATTAAAGAGCTGGGCTTCACCACCGTTCAGCTCGACCTCACTTTCCGGGATTTTGACTTTTCCACTCCGGAGGCCATTACCAGGGAAAAGTGCTGGCGGATTCGTGATGCCTTTCGAGAGGCAAATTTACCGATTTGCGTGGTTTCAGGGTACACCAATATCGTCCATCCCGATCCCAAAGAACGAGAGAAACGCCTCGCCTACTTAAAAACCCTGATACGTCACGCTCGTGACCTTGGTTCACCGTACGTGGTCAGTGAAACCGGAACGTTTAATCCAGAGAGTGACTGGGTACACCATCCCAAAAACAAAACTGAAGAAGGATACGAGGAAGCACGGGGAATAATCCTCGAACTTGCGCAACTCGCCTACGATTCTGGAGCTGTTTTTCTGGTGGAAAATTACGTCAACAACGTCATTGGATCCATCGATGAAGTCATACGACTTTTCGCTGACATTGGTTATCACCCTGGCTTGGGAATGCTTTTAGACCCCACCAACTTTTTCGATGAATGCACCATTCAAGATGTCGACGGTACTCTCAACCGGATCATGGACCTTGTGGACATCTTTCAAAACAAGGTGAAGATTGCCCATGCCAAAGACATCAAGAAGGCCGAAATCCTTGAGGAGAAACACGCTGCACTGGATGCTCCAGAATCTCACACCTTCCGAGGTGCGGGGGCGGTGGAGTTACCAGCTCCCGGACTAGGCATCCTCAACTACGAACTCTACCTCGGAAGATTGAGTAAAAATCATCCCAATATCCCCCTAATTATCGAGCACCTTGATGAAGCCGATGTTCCCCGGGCCAAGCAGTTCGTGGATGGGATACTCAAAAAAGTGGGTGTTTGATGAATTCCTAAAAGCAAAGATCTTTAAAGCCAAGCCCTACAGGGCTTGGCTTTTTCATTAAAGCGACCGCATACACTCTTTTTTTTCGTGCTCTTCCTACACGTATTGAGAAGGCCTCAGGGCACCCTCAAACGGTACGCATTGGCAAAAACACTTGCGGGTTTCCGGCTAAGGAAAACAAGATCGTAAACGGTGTGGACCAAGTCAAACCACCTGGAATTCCCTTTCTGGAGAACCCCGTGTGCCTATTTTGGAGTTTTTGCGTTCTCACTGGGGTATGTGATTATCCACTCTCATCGTATCCGCTCGGCTATCAAAAGCCATCCTCCACCATCCTCAAGACCCCAGAAGGTCATTGTGTTTTTTAACCCTGTTATCTACAATAAAGGGTGGACCTTACTCCAGTAAGGACCAGGCCAGTCGGGGAACGAAGCCCATGCGGGAACTCAAGGAAACAGGGCTTTGGGCGAAAGACAATTTGGGAAGAGACAAGACAGAAAGAGGGATAGTGAAAAGAGGGTAGAAGGAGCGGAGAACCCGATGCGCATCGGTTATCCCTGTATCAATCTGGGTCTTTCCTGCCGCCCTGACCGAACCTTTCGGTTAGCCTCCCTCTCCTGGGAGCGCTTGCGGGAGACGGTGGCTCAGAATTTAGCCTGCCTTGAGGAAATCATCCGCTGGAACGCCCAGCGGGGACTCCTTTTTTTACGTATCACCTCTGACCTCGTTCCTCTTGCCTCCCATCCCAGGAATCGGTATCCCTGGGAAGAGGAATTCGCCGAAACGTTCAGCCGAGTTGGAACCCTGGTTCGTCTTTACGGTATGCGCATTTCCATGCACCCAGGGCAGTACACCGTTTTAAACTCTCCCAGGAGAGAAACGGTGGAAGCAGCCATCGCCGACCTTGTTTATCACAATCGGGTTTTGAACCTGATGGGCTTCGACCAAACGGCCAAAATTCAAATCCACTTAGGAGGACAGTACGGGAATAAGAAGGCCGCTTTAAGCCGTTTTATCGAAACATTCCGTTCCTTAGACCCAACCATTCAGGAACGGTTGGTGGTGGAACACGACGAACGACTCTACACCTTGGACGATTGCCTCTCTGTGAGTGCCGTTCTGGGGGTGCCGGTGGTGTTCGACGTGCTCCACTGGCGCTTGAACCCCGACCATCACTCCTTTTCGAAAGCACTTGAAGCGGCCTCTAAAACCTGGAAAGAAGGCGATGGCATCCCCATCGTGGACTACTCGTCTCCACTTTTTGCAGGTCGCACGGGACGTCATGCCCTCACTCTGGATGAAGCCGATTTCCAAAGGTTTTTGGAAGAAAGCCATCCTTACGACTTCGATTTAATGTTAGAGATCAAAGACAAGGAGCAAAGCGCTCTCCAGGCGTTAGCGATCGCCCGATCCTTCGGCGATGAACGCCTTGTCACTCAGTTTCGGGACATATCCAAAAAGGAGGAAGAGTTATGAAACGAGAAAAACTCCCGCTGGTGCTCATTACGCTTTTTGTTTTTGTAGACGTACTGGGTTTCAGCCTGATCTTACCCCTCTTACCCTACTACGCCACCACGTTTGGGGCGACTGCTGAAGTGGTGGGGCTCATCTTAGGGGCCAATGCTTTCGCGCAACTTGTAGGAACCCCAATCATCGGTCGCCTTTCCGACCGTTTTGGGCGAAAACCGCTTCTTCTTCTCTCCCTTGCCTCCACGGTGATTGGGTTTCTCTTACTGGGTTTGGCTCGCTCATTGCGGATGATTTTCCTCAGCCGCATCGTGGATGGTCTCTTTGGAGGGAATATCTCTTTGGCCCAGGCCTACGTGAGCGATGTTACCCAGGACAGGGAACGCACGCAAGGGTTTGGGTTACTCGGCGCGGCGTTTGGTCTGGGTTTCATCTTTGGCCCCTTCCTGGGAGGGGTTCTCTCTTTCGGGGAAAACTATGCTCGACCAGCTCTCTGGGCAGCGGGTCTCTCGCTCCTTAACCTTATCGGCGTATTCCTCTGGCTCCCGGAGTCGCTGCCCCAGGAAGAGCGAAAACGACGGGCTCAGGAACCCCGAGCGTCTTTTTCCCTCAAAGCCCTTTGGGAAGCCCTGCGATTACCCTGTGTAGGACCGCTTTTACAGGTCCAGCTTCTCTATAGTTTAGCTTTCACCATTTTTGAGACGGCTTTTGCTCTTTTTGCCCGCGCTCGTCTGGGTCTTGATGCCCGAACCACAAGCTATGTGTTCACCTATGTGGGGATTCTGGTGGTCGTGGTGCAGGGCGTGGGCATTCGGTTTCTCACTCGGCGACTCACCGACAAACAGATGATTTTTGGTGGAAGCGTGCTTTTGGCCCTCTCACTCCTCAGCTGGGCCCTGACCCCTTCTTTGCCCTGGTTACTCCTGGTACTTGTCCCCCTATCTTTGGCCGGAGGTACCGTGAGGATCGCCATCAACAGCGCTCTCACCCGTTCAGTGTGGCCGGAAGAGGTGGGAGGTACCCTCGGTCTCTCCGCAGCACTGGGGAGCTTAACCCGAGTTCTCTCTCCCACCATCGGGGGATTTCTCCTGGGTCGAGTTGGAACCGTAGCACCTGGAGCATTGGGAGCAGTGATAATGGGTTGGCTTGCCTACTATAGCTGGCGGCGAGTCCTCTTTGTCCCAGATGTAGCCTGCCCAGAAGCACAGAGATAAAAACCATGGGGCGACTCCGAACAGAGAAACTCCATGTCCGCTTCATCGGCGTGACCGAAAGGGAACCAGTTCTGCCCCGTCGCTACACCTTGACCCACTCTGATGCCACCGGAGACCTTTTCCTCACCATAGGAAAGGAGTACAACCATAAAGCGCTTTCTTCCCTCAAGAGTAAATTCATGCGTGACGAAGTGCTGGGAGAATGGTTACAGGACTTGGAAGGCTTGGCCCTCCATCTCTACTGCCACGTAGGCGGAGGGCTGGTTTTCGGTTCCTTAGCCCTAAGGGATGCCATATTCCGCCGGGAGTTGCCTTTAGTCCTAGAAACAATCCGTTTCGGCGACCGGTTGTTTTTCGAAGAGCATTCAGATTTGGACCATGCGCCCATTCTCGTCCATTTCCAAGCCCCACACCCAAAGTATCGGCGTGTAGAGCTCTGGGGTACTCCTCAAGCATACAGATGGGATTAATCCGAAAACTCTCCCTCCGCTACGGGAAGGATCTCCATAACCACCGCGCATCAATGAAGTTACTACCGAGGCACTCCAAAGAAAGAAAACCCGGAGTGGTTTATGGTATACTCAGTCGCTTTCCCCCAGAGGCAAAGATGTGATGACCTATATCTTATCCCGGATGAATTCAGCCATTTTTTTGTCAACTCGATTGATGTGGTTAATCCACCAATCAATCAAGAGGTTATTCATTTTAACGGTCAGGCTCAGACTGGCCCCCTCCTGGTCGATACCCTCTTTCAACGTTTTGAACTCTTGCGAGTACTGATCATGGGAGTGTTTGTGGTTTTCATAGTCAGGGTAGTGAGACTTGACCATGAGCTTCTGTTCCGTTTCGAAGTGCGTGATGATATAGTTTTGCAAAAAGGTGGTGATTTCCCGTACCTTTTCTCGACCCTTTCCTGCAGAGTCTAGAAGTTCATTGATTCTCCTAAAAAGTTCCCTGTGTTGGTCATCGACAATGCTAACTCCAGTCAGTAACGAATCGTTCCACAGTAACGGCATATTCTACACCTCCACGTCAGAATAAAAAGCATCAAACCTCTTTATACTTTCTTCCTTTATGGAAGAGAGCTTTTCTACGATGTAGTCGCTTTCTGCCTCCAGGACTGAAAAGACGTTTTTGTCGATTTTGTCATCCCCAACCAGGCCTTTGATGTATCCGAGTGCATCACTTACGCTTAACCCGCTCCGATAAGGACGATCCTCGGTTAAAGCGCTAAATATATCAGATACCGCCATAATTCTCGATCCCAGCGGCAAATCTTCTCCTTTAAGGCTAAAGGGATACCCACTTCCGTCCAGTTTTTCATGATGGAAAGAACCCCAAATAGTGATCGTTTCCAAGTCCTTGATTTGTTGAAGAACCCGGTAGGTATAGTACGCATGACTCTTAACCAAGGTGAATTCTTCTTCAGTTAGGGTATCGGGTTTTTCCAAAATCTCTATGGGAATGGCGACCTTACCAAGATCATGGAGATTACCCGCGATTTCCATGAGTTTGAGCGATTCTTCTGAAAAACCAAAATGCCTGGCCAGCTCGACCGCAACCCCGGCAACTCCACACGAGTGCCAAGCGGTGAATCGACTCCGAAAATCGATAATGACATGAAGGATAGAGGCAAAAGAACGTAATTCCTCTAAGTCCATATCCACCGTGGTATCCAAACCATTCTCCTCGACGAGTACATCCAACGGTACACGCTCCATACCAGGCCAGAAATGTGCACTTTGAGAAATATCCAGAAATACATCGACGACATCAGGGTGAAACATTCTGGTCCGCTGGGCATACACTTTGCTCTCTATTTCCCGCACCGGAATCTCATCGCCACTTTTGGCCAATACCGCTACCCGATCAGCCAATTGAAGAATGCACGCTCCAGAGGGAACGGTGTTTCTCTCCATATCCCTATAGTAGGTATGATGGTGCTTGATGAGTAACGCTGGGCCAAAGAAGGGTTCAAATTGTTTGAAAAGGTGATGCCCTGTTGCTGCATGTCCGTGAGGATTGTTGAATTCAAAATCGGCTTCAAAAGCTAAATATTGCAGTCTTTCCTCGGTCGAAAGTGCACCCACGTCATGGAGAAGGCTCGCGATAACCAGATCCCGCTTTTCATCCAAAGGCAGGTTCATGCTTTGCGCAATATTCAGGGCAATGTAAGCTACCTTTGCGTGGTGTTTGGAAAAGGCCGGATTGACCAGATCCACACATTCGGAAATACCTTTAACCATATCGATGAGGTTGAGCGACAACTTTTGGACCACGCCAGTACCCCGGTTCAGTTCACCAATCCGTTTTGGCCAAAACATCCTGCAAACTTAACCTTCAAAACGATACCCCCTTCGACCCTCGCTGAAAAGGCCAAAAGTCCATTTTTCCAGGGCTCTGAATTCAATTTTACCATAGAATCAACTGACAATACATACAAGAAACCCTTCTGCTCCTGCTGGTTTTGCTCGGTCTTGCGATTACTTTACCTTCATGCTCCTAACCGCCCTATCAAGAACAGAAGAAAGGCGAACTTTTGTGGAAGCATTTCCATTCCTTACACCAAAACATCCACAAACATTTAAGATTTCAACAATACTACTTTAATCGGCGCTTAATCCTCTCCCTTGACAGAATGGACATACCAAATTTAGGATAAAAAAAGGAAAAACAAACATTCTGGGGAGGAACAAACGATGGGTTCGCTTCGCTCTATTCGAGGTAAGCTGTACCTGCAGATTCTTCTTCCGGTGGTGGCGGTGCTTGCGGGCGTAGTCCTCTGGCAGAATTTCACGAATCGCGAGAAAGCCTATAGCGACGCCCGGAGGTTGATGGAGGCCACCTCCAAGGAATTCGCAAACCGGGCAGAGGCTATCCTGAGTGTGGCCATGGATGCTGCCCGGACCATGGCCCAGGTGTTCTCCAGATTTGAGACGATTCCCGCAGAACACCGGCGGGAGGTTTTCTTGGGAATGCTCCGCCAGGTCCTGGAAGGAAATGAGGACTTTCTCGGGGTGTGGGTGTGTTTTGAACCCAATGCCCTGGATGGAAAAGACCAAGAGTTTCGGGGCCAAGAGGGCCATGACGATACCGGTCGCTTCATCCCCTACCTGTATCGGCAAGGAGGGTCCATCTTCCTTGAACCCCTGCGTGATTACGAAACCCCAGGAGCGGGGGATTACTACCTTTTGGCTCGCAACAGTGGAAATGAAGTGCTCCTTGAACCATACGAGTACGAGATTGCTGGAAAAAAGGTGCTCATGACCACCTGTTCGGTGCCCATTAAAAGAGAGGGCAAGGTGGTGGGGGTAGCAGGAGTGGATATGGCGTTAGAAAGGTTTCAAAAATACGTGAGCACTACGCGTATTTTCCAATCTGGCTTCTTGCGTCTTTCCTCTTTTAAGGGAATTGTAGTAGCCCAGCCTCAAATCGAGCGGGTTGGCCAGATCTGGGGAGAAGCACAGAGTAACGCTTCCCTCATTATGGAGACGATGCGAAAAGGCCAAACCTATATCGGAATGGAGTACTCTGGAGCTTTACAAAGGTATGTACTGAAAGCCTATGCCCCCATTTTCGTGGGGCAGGTCAAAGAGCCATGGGTGGCTACCGCCGCAGTTCCCCCCGAAGAGGTCTTCCTGGAAGCCAACCAGAATTTCCTGCGCTCTCTTCTTTTCCTCTTGGCCGGAGTGGCGGTGGTGGTCCTCATCATCTTGTTCGTCTCTGGTTCTCTCAGTAGACCCCTCCAGGCCTTAGCCCAGGGAGCAGAGAAGATGGCCCAGGGTGACCTGCAGGTGCATTTTGCCGAGGTGCGGGGCCAGGATGAAACCGCCCTCCTCAGCCGAGCCTTCAGGGTGATGACCGAAAACCTGCGGGGGATGGTGGTCCAGATTACCAACGTGGCTTCCCAGTTAGCTTCCTCCGGTGAGGAGCTTTCCTCATCCATCGGGGAGATTTCTAAAACCACCCAGGAAATCGCCCGCACCATCTCCCAGGTGGCCGAGGGCTCAAGCTCTCAAAGCCAGGACTTAGAGCGTATCACCCAGGAGGCAGGGCTCATCGCCCGGCGAGTCGATGATCTGGCCAAAGCCACCGAACGGAATCTCGCTGCCCTGCAAGAGATGGTCCGGAGTGTGGAGGAGAACTTCCAAGCCCTTCAGGAAATCGAAAGGGCCATGAACCTGAGCCTTGCCCAGGGGAAAGAGAGCCGGGAGGAAGCCCAGCGGGGGCAGGAGCTTCTTCGGGTTCTCTCCGGCAACATCCATGCCATCGCCGATGTGGCCCAGGACGTCTCCCAGGCCATCGAGACCCTCGACCAGCGTTCCCAGGAAATCGGGAAGATTGTGGAAGTCATCACCGGGATTGCCGAACAGACTAACCTCCTGGCCCTCAATGCCGCCATTGAAGCCGCCCGGGCAGGAGAAGCCGGACGAGGATTTGCGGTGGTGGCCGAAGAGGTGCGCAAACTCGCCGAGAACTCCGCTCAGGCTGCCCAGCAGATTGCCCACCTCATCAACCAGATTGGCCAGGATACCCGCAATGCCGTGGAGCGGATGAAACGAGCCACCCACCAGGTGGAAGAGGGCGTGGCCCAGGGGGAGAGGGTTACCCAGAGCTTCACCCAGATCATCAAGGCTCTGGAGAGTTCCACAAGCGGCCTGGAGAACCTGGCCTCACGGTTTGACCAGGCTCGCAAAAGTCAGGATTTCCTCCAGAAACGCTCCAGTGAGGTGGAGTCCCTCTCCGAAGACGCTGCCCGGGGAATCCAGGAGGTGGTGCAGGCGGTGGCCAGCATCACCGAGCGCATCAATGCCGTGGCCGCGGTGGCTGAAGAGAACGCCGCTTCCAGCCAGGAAGTCTCCGCCTCCACCGAAGAGGAGAGCGCTTCCCTGGAGGAGCTCACCTCAGCTGCCGAATCCTTGGCCAAATTGGCTGACGAGCTGCGGACCCTGGTGGAACGCTTCAGGGTGTAGTGGTTTTCCCCCGCTTCTTCCGGAAGAAGCGGGGGTGAGGACACTCCCCCAAAGCAATTCAGGTACTGGGACTCGGTGGAAGTAAGAGTTTGCGCCCCAAACCTGGTTCCGTCTGCGCCGGCGTAAGGAATCCTTCGGGAACCTTGACATCGGAAAAGTTTTACCTTATAATTCTACCAAAATGATAGTTTTTATAATCTTTAGGGAAGAGAATTCAAATGCTAATTGCATAGCAAAGGAGGTAAGACCATGGTGGGGATGGAAATCTGGTATCCTGCGCCCGGTGTGGAGAGCTCCAGTGGATTTGTGATGGACTGCTCTCGGTGTGCTTTTTCTGTGGGGAAGTGCTCAATCCCTTTGTAACTCTTGGCGAGAGGGAGGAAACCCATGCACATCGCTGAAAATATCACCAAACTCATTGGTAACACTCCCCTTGTGTACTTGACGAAACTTGCTTCAGGGCTTCCTGCAAAAGTAGCGGCAAAACTCGAATTCTTCAATCCATGTGGGAGCGTGAAAGACCGTATAGCCGTCTCTATGATTGAAGAAGCAGAAAAACAAGGGCTTCTCGGTCCGGAATCGACAGTCATTGAACCCACAAGTGGTAACACCGGTATCGGCCTGGCTTTCATCTGTGCTCAACGAGGATATCGCCTTATCCTGACCATGCCAGAAAGCGTCTCGGTTGAACGACGGAAAATCCTCGCCCACTTTGGCGCCGAAATCGTCCTTACCCCGGCAGAGAAGGGTATGCGCGGAGCGGTGCTGAAAGCCGAGGAGCTCTATACCCAGACTCCCGGTGCTTTCATGCCT
>JBDIWM010000011.1 GCA_039638595.1 Atribacterota bacterium | reverse complement strand
GCAAAACTGGGTATGCTGTTGCTCGTTATCTCTTAAATCGTGGAGAGCGGGTCATTGCCACTGATGATCAGGTGTCCTGGGAATCGATTCCGGATGAGTTGAAAAATCATGCTCGCTTTCAATTTGTTCCATCATCGAAATTGGCCGGTTTTGAACTCTCTGCGGTAGAGGAGTGCATCGCCAGTCCTGGTTTTCCTCCTTGCCATCCTCTTTTTACGTTTCTTGTGGCTAAAGGGATACCGGTGGTAAGTGAGATTGAGTTTGCAGCTCGTTTCATTTCTTTTCCCCTTGTCGGTGTTACGGGATCCTGTGGGAAGAGCACCACCGTGGCGTTGATTGGACATATTCTTCGAGAAGCTCATTTTTCGGTTTTTGTCGGTGGAAACTTTGGAACTGCCCTTGTTGAGAGTCTGGAAGCAGAGGAGCGGTGGGACTGGGGAGTCGTGGAGTTGAGTAGCTTCCAGTTGGGGCGTACCACGAGGGCTCGTTTCCATGTTGCAGCGTTCCTAAACCTTTTCTCAAATCACTTAGATTATCACCAGACTCATGAAGAGTACTTTCGGGCGAAGCAAAAAATTTTTGAGAACCAGAGACGGGATGATGTGGCTGTGGTGAATTTCACTTCTCCATGGTGGTCAACCCGTCTGGTAAAAAACCTGAGAGCTCAGATTATTCCCGTAACTGTGTCTGGAAAGTTAAAAGAGGGGTTTTATGTGTGGGAGGATGCCATAAGAGAGGCTGGAGTGAATGACCGGGAGATTCTCTGTTTGAGGCAACTTTCACTGCCAGGTCGACACAATTGGGAAAATCTCCTTGTGGCTGTGGCTGTATCGAAGGCGGTCGGGGTGCGTGAAGAGCTGATTGCTCGAGCGGTAGAGAGTTTTCGTGGTTTACCACACCGTTTGGAATGGATTGGTTGCGTGGACGGGGTTCATTATTTCAATGATTCAAAATCCACCACTCCTGCGGCGACAAAGGTTGCTGTCGAAGCCGTGCGGGGTCCCGTGGTTCTCATTCTTGGTGGTAAAGCCAAGGTTGAAGATTTCTCAGAACTCACTGGAGTTTTTACTTCTGGTAAAGTGAAAGAGGTCATCGTATATGGTGCATCGCGTTTTGTGGTGTCACGTTTTCTCCCGAAAAACCTTTTGCCGCATCTTGTTTGCTCTCTTTCTGAGGCGGTGGAAGTGGCCAAAAAATTAGCACAAGAAGGAGATACCGTCCTTCTCTCTCCAGCCTGTACCAGCTGGGATCAATATAAAAGTTTTGAAGAAAGAGGGGAGCATTTTCGAAGGCTTGTATATCAGGTGATTCCATGATTTGGCTTAAAGACGTTTCGGTTACCATGGCTCGAGCGGAAGGAAGAGCAAAATGGTGGTGGGAAATCGACTCGTGGCTTTTCTGGTCGGTGATGAGTTTACTTTTATTTGGGATTGTGATGGTCTTTAGTGCCAGTATGACCACGGGACTGTACGCGTATGGGGATGCTTTCTATTTCTTTCGGAAGCATCTTTTGGGAGTTGCTCTGGGGCTTATTACCGGTGTGATTACCAGTTTTTTCCCGCTTTCTTGGCTACGGGAACGGAGCAGGTTCCTGTTACTTGCTATACTTGTATTGCTGGTGCTGGTTTTCGTTCCTGGTGTAGGCCGGCAGGGAGCGGGGGTGAACCGGTGGATCAATCTGGGAGTTTTTAGTTTGCAACCTTCCGAGTTTGCCAAGTTGGTTATTGTGCTCTATATGGCGGATGCTTTGGCCACTCATCAGGATCGGGTTGAGGATTTTTGGCGAGGTGTCGTGCCGTTTTTCATTCTGGTGGGGATTGCCTGTCTTTTAGTTTTGATTGAACCAAACCTTGGTACGGCGCTGTTTCTTCTGTTGTTGACTTTTGTGATGCTCTTTCTGGGGGGAGGAAAGGTCCTGCATCTTTTTCTGGTTTGGATTATTCTCATGCCTACGGGTCTTTTCCTGATTCTGGCGAGAGGAAAAGAGTACTGGAAAGATCGTTTTGTTGCTTTTCTGGATCCCTGGAAAGATCCTTTGGGGAAGGGCTTTCATATTCTTCAATCGCTTATCGCTCTCGGTTCTGGGGGGCTCTGGGGACGAGGACTTGGCGAGAGTCGGCAGAAATTCTTCTTTTTGCCTGATCGACATACCGATTTTATCTATGCTATTGTAGGGGAAGAGTTTGGTCTTTTGGGCACTTTATCCCTGGTGGCTCTTTTGATCATAATTCTCTGGAGGGGCTGGAGAATTGCTCTGAGAGCAGAGGATGAATTTCGCTGTCTTGTCGCTATGGGGATTGTAGCCATGATTGTCCTGCAGGCCTTTGTCAACATGGGTGCGGTTTTACGCCTTTTCCCCATTACTGGCATTACCTTTCCCCTGGTGAGCTATGGGAATTCTTCGTTAATTGTTCTTCTAGCCAGTATTGGGATTTTATTTAATATTGCCCGAGGTCGGAGGGAGATAGAAAATCGATGAAGCCATGTGTTTTCATAGCTGGAGGTGGCACCGGAGGTCATGTAATTCCTTCCTTGTGCATTGCTCTTGAGATTCGTAAGCGAGTGGATTGGGATATCATCTTTCTGGGAACCAAAAGAGGCATGGAGAGAGAGCTTGTGCGCAGTAGTGATTTTCGAATGGTGTATCTTGTAGCTCGGGGTTGGAATCGACATTTTGATTGGAGATTTCTTCGCCTTTTGGTTGAAAATCTGGTAGGATTTTTACTGGGAGGATGGTATTTTTTGCGCTACCGACCCCGTGCTTTTTTGGCTATGGGAAGTTATCTCTCTCTGCTTGGGGGGATATGGGCGCGTTGGTTTCGCATTCCCATTTACGTTCACGAGCAAAATATATACCCCGGCCTTGCCAATCGGATTGTAGCCCGATGGGCGAAAATGGTTTTTGTTGCTGCGCAGGACGCGATTCCGTATTTTGAAGGATGCAAAACCGTAAAGGTGGTGGGGAACCCCTTACGGGAGGAAGTGATGGAGTGGAGGGGTAAAAAAGAGGAGGCGCGCAAAAGATTGATGTTAGAGCCAGGACGTCGTACGATTCTGGTTATGGGTGGAAGTCGAGGTTCAGAAGTCATCAATGAGAATTTTTTGCAAGCTCTGGATTTTCTGGATGAAAGCGCGATTCAGGTGGTTCATATAACTGGGAAAGAGGATTTCTTCCGGGTAGAAGAAAGAGCCAGGCGTTTTTCTTTCCCTTATCGGGTTTATCCCTTTCTTTCCTGTCCGGGGATGGTATATGCGGTTTCAGATTTAGCCATCTGTAGAGCGGGAGCAAACACCGTTTTTGAACTTTTTTTCTTTGGTGTACCCAGCATTCTGGTACCGTATGCCGAGGCTACAGAATCTCATCAAGTTTATAATGCCTTGTGGTTACAGAGGCACCAACCGGTGGAAATTATTGAAGAGCATGTGTTATGTCCAGATCTTCTGGGTGAAAAAATTCGCACCATGTTTCTTACTGCGCATCGCTATTCTGAGGACACTCAATATTTGAAACGTGCAGCATCGATCATTGCTGAGGAGATCGTGGGAGACGCTCAGCGAGAGAGGAGAAAGAAGATTGGTCGAACAGGTACGTGTTGATTTGGAACGATTACCACTTCGTCTTCATTTTATCGGTATCGGTGGTACCGGAATGAGTGGTCTGGCTTTATTGGCGCAAGAAGCCGGGTACTGGGTGAGTGGTTCGGATCTTGTGGAAAACGAAGCCATTGCCCGTTTGCGAGCAAAAGGAGTGACGGTTTTCGTGGGGCACAGCCGCGATCGGGTGCGACAAGCAGAAGCTGTGGTTGTTTCTTCTGCAATTCCGGAGAACAACGAAGAGTTGGAGGAAGCAAGAAAATTAAATCTTTTAGTGATTCCGCGAGGTGAGATGTTAGCCTTCCTTCTTAACCGCAAAAAAGGAATTGCTGTGGCTGGCACCCATGGTAAAACGACCACGACTTCTATGATTTCCTTGCTCCTGGAAACCGCCGGTTTAGAACCAACGGTTTTAATCGGGGGAGAACTGGAAGATATTGGTGGTAATGCCAAAGGAGGGAAAGGGGAACTCTTTGTGGCTGAGGCTGACGAAAGTGATGGCTCTTTCTTGAGGCTTTCCCCTTTCTGTGCCGTGGTTACGAACATTGAGGATGATCATATAGAGTTTTACGGAGATATCGAAAAGGAAAAAAAAGCCTTCGTTATGTTTTTGGAAGGAATTAAAACTGGTGGTTTTGGGGTGGTCTGTGGTGATCATCCAAATGTGGTGGATATTCTGAGTAAAAAGCGCCTTTCAAATATTTTGACCTATGGTATAGAGAATCAACGGGTCGATTTTCGCGGAAGGGTTGTAGTTGAAAAAAGAGATGGGTTTGTCTTTGAGGCTTTTCGGAAGGACACCAAAATCGGTGATTTCCACTTAAATCTTCCTGGTATCCATAATGTGGAAAATGCGCTGGCCTGTATCGCGGTTGGGGTCGAGCTGGGCGTTCAGACTTGTCACATTCAAGAGGCTTTAGTTTCGTTTCGAGGAGTAAAAAGGCGGTTTGAAAAGATTGGCACTTTCCGGGGGGCTTTGGTGGTTGATGATTATGCGCACCATCCCACAGAGATGAAGGTAGTTTTGAACGCGGCGTTGAATTTTACCACAGGAAGGGTTGTTGTGGTTTTTCAGCCTCATCGGTATACAAGGACAAAAAGGCTTTATCGGGAGATGGCCGAGGCACTCAAAAAGGCGCACCAGGTTATTCTTCTCCCCATTTATTCTGCCAATGAAGAACCCCTTGCCGGGATTTCGGCGGAACTGGTATATAGAGAGATGGTCGCGCAGGGATTTCGTGGAATCAGATTGGTGGAAAATTTTGAGGAAGCGGCGATGGAATGCCGGAACGCTTCGCGGGCAGGAGATATCATCATTACCATGGGTGCAGGTGATGTATGGAAAGTTGGAGCAATGCTCTGTGGGAAAAATGGGAAAGAGTAGAGGAAAAATTTCGCCGGGTACGAGGTTTGAGCATCAGATTGTGTCCAGAAATGAAGTGTTTTACGACCTTCAGAATTGGGGGGCAGGCTTTAGCCCTCCTCGATGTACAAAACGATGAACACCTCGAGGCAGTCATTGCTCTGTGTGAAGAGAATCAAATCCCCTGGCGTATTCTGGGCCGGGGTTCGAATATTTTGGTGAGTGATTTGGGTTTTGGGGGAGTGGTTCTGCGTTTGCGAGGAGATTTCACCGATTTAAGACAACTTGATGAATCGAGGGTGGAGATTGGAGCTGGTGTGCTATTAAAAAGGATGGTTGAGTTCTGTATTCAGCATGAGTTGGGAGGATGTGAGTTTTTATTTGGAGTACCTGGAACGGTGGGAGGAGCAGTGCTCCTCAACGCTGGATGTTTTGGAGGAGAGATCGGGAATCTGGTGGAGAAAATTTTGTGGAGAAACGAAAAAGGTCAGAGAGAATGGAAAAGCCGGAACGAACTTTCTTTTTCCTATCGGTATTCCAATCTGAAGCAAAAGAATACGGTAATTCTCAGAGTGATTCTGAAACTTTTTCCTCAGACCAAAGATCGATCCTGGAAAATGATTGGAACATTTTCGTCACTGCGGAAAAATGCCCAACCCCTGGAATGGCCATCAGCTGGGAGCGTTTTTCGTAACCCCCCAGGGGATTATGCGGCTCGCCTCATAGAGGAAATGGGTTTTAAGGGTTTGCGGTTAGGTCAAGCCCAGGTTTCTCCCAAGCATGCCAATTTTATTGTGAATTTAGGAGGAGCGACGGCGTTGCAGGTTGAAAGTCTTATGGAGTGGATTCGGAGAGAAGTGTATCGAGGAAAGGGTATTGTGCTCGAGAACGAAGTGGAAGTGTGGAGATGATTTGGAAGAAAACGAAGCTTTTCCAGGAAATCTTTTTTTTTACCTTTTTCTGGGTTTTGTTTCCTTTGGAATTTTTGCCATGGTTTTCCGAAGTGCCATGTTTGAAGTAACCACTCTGGAAATCGATGCAAACCGTGATCTTTTAGGGCAACGTTTGATGGACCGCCTCGAAGAACTCAAAGGCAAAAACATTTTTGGGATTCGTTCCTGGGAACTTGAAAAGGTGCTGCAGAGACTTCCCGGAATAAAACGGGCCCGAGTAGAAAAGGTTTTCCCCCGTACTCTACGAATTACCATTGAAGAGCGAAAGCCTGAGGTTGCCCTGGAGGGAAAGACAGGATTGGTTTGTTTTGACGGAGAGGGGGTAGAAGTGCCATGTAGGATTGATTCATCGTCACCGCTGGTCATGATTAAAAAGTTGGAACGGTACACCTCAGAATATGAGGGTTTGCTTAGAGAAGTTCTCGTTTTGGTGACCACCTGGAAGAATAGTTTTGATTATCCTCTGGAAGCAATTGAGGTTGTTGGAGAACGATTGTTTATTCTTCGGCTTCGAAATGGTATAGTTATAAAATGTGAAGGAGCGTCGAATGTAAAAAGCAAAGCGAGGTTGTTGAGACCGTATTTACGAGAAGTGAGTATTCGTTCTATCAGGGTTTTCGGATTTGATCTGCGAGCTGGCGAGGGTATTGTCATTATGACCGAAGAAAGCCAATAGAGAGTGTGGCGTTTATGAGAGGTACGGGGTCGTTGCTGGTTGGAGCAATTGATGTCGGAACAAGTAAGGTATGTACTTTGATAGGCCGCAAGAAGGGTTCGACGATCGAAATTCTGGGGTTGGGTTTAAGCAGTTCCCGGGGCATCAAAAAGGGAAAAATTGTCGATATCAGCCGGGTTTCTGAAGCAGTACGTGAGTCCTTTGCTCTGGCAGTAGACATCGCCAAGGTGGTTCCTGAAAATATCTATGTGGGTATTTCTGGAGATTATATCACCTCGGTAAACCTGGAACACGAAATTTTTCTTGGGAAGAGTGGAAGAGAAATTACCAGCAAAGACGTGGCCAGGGCGGTGGAGGGTTCGCGTTCCAAGATTGATTTAACTGCCCGGAAGGTGATTCATATTTTCCCTCAAGAGTACCTCTTGGATGATGGAACGAACGTCGTGGACCCAGTAGGTATGGTGGCGTCAAAACTTAAAGTTTCGGTGCATCTGGTACTTGCTCAAGAGAACCAATTTCAAAGTTTTGTTAAAGTTTTTCGTCAGGCAGGTTTGGAAATTACTCAAACGATTTTTCAACCCCTTGCTTCATCGCTGGCGGTGCTCACTCCCATGGAAAAGGAAATAGGTACGGCCTTGGTCGACATTGGTGGTGGCACCACCGATCTCACCCTCTTCTACGGAGGGAGTGTTCGGTATTCCAGAGTTATTCCTGTAGGTGGGGAACACTTAACGTCTGATTTAAGTATCGGTATGCGAACGTATCGTGACGAAGCTGAGAGGGTAAAGCTCAGTTACGGAAGTGCGTTTAGTGGTCATATTCAGGATGACGAGTTGATCGAAGTGCGGGATCTGGGTTCTTCTTCGCTCAAGACCATTGAAAGGAAGTATGTTTGCAAAATTATCGAGGCCAGAGTTCGGGAAATCTTTTTCCTTTTAGGAAAAGAAATGAAGTCTTCGGGGTTTTTCTCCTTTCTGCGAGGAGGTATGGTGATCACGGGTGGCTCGGCACTTTTAGAAAACATTGCCGATTTTGCTTCTTCCTTCCTCAAACTTCCAGCGAGAATTGGTTACCCGGATAGCAAGAACTATGTGGGTATGGTACAGAGTATAGCGAACCCTATTTTTTCTACTGCTTGTGGTCTTTTGCAGTTTGCTTTTAATGAAAAATCGGAGCGGAACGATATGGTAACTCTTTTCCTTAACTTAGAGGAAAAAGGGTCCAGGGTTATCAGTTGGTTAAAGGATTTTTTCATGATGGGTTGAACACTGGAGGTATGGAAAATGTCGTTTCAGAGTAAAGGTGTCAATAATGGTGTGGTCAATATCAAAGTGATTGGGGTTGGTGGTGGAGGGGGAAACGCCGTCAATCGAATGATTAAAGCGGGACTGAAAGGGGTGACTTTTGTAGCAATCAACACCGATACCCAGGTGTTGAAGAAGTCTCTAGCTGAGGTGAAACTTCAGATTGGAACGAAATTAACTCGAGGTTTGGGTGCGGGAGCGAACCCTGAGATTGGTCGAAGGGCTGCAGAGGAAGACAAGGATAAACTTTTTAAGCTGCTCGAAGGTGTGGATATGACGTTTATTACTGCTGGTATGGGTGGCGGTACGGGTACCGGTGGTGCACCCGTGGTGGCTTCGGTGGCAAAAGAATTAGGAGTACTGACCATTGGAGTCGTGACCAAACCCTTCTCTTTTGAGGGTAAAAAAAGAATGCGTCAGGCTGAAGAGGGTATTGTGCTCCTACAAAAAAGTGTTGATGCGTTAATCGTCATTCCCAATGACCGCTTGCTCAAGATTATTGATGCTTCCACTTCTGTGGTTGAAGCCTTTCAGATGGTTGACGATGTTCTTTTACAAGGTATACGAAGTATTTCCGATTTGATTAACGTTCCAGGGATCATTAACCTGGACTTTGCCGATGTCAAAGCGATTATGGAAAATGCTGGTACTTCCCTTATGGGTATTGGGAGAGCGAGTGGAGAGGGAAGAGCGAAGGAAGCTGCGCAAATGGCTGTTCGTAGTCCGCTCCTTGAGACTCCTTTTGAAGGAGCGAAGGGGATTCTTTTTAATATCACTGGAGGACCGAATCTCGGACTCTGGGAAGTGAACCGGGTTGCAGAGATCATCAGTCAAACCGCTTCTCAGGAGGCCAACATCATCTTTGGAGCTGTGATTGATGAAAAAATGAAAGAGGAGATTGAAGTAACGGTCATCGCTACCGGGTTTAATGAGGAAAAACCTGTGGATGATGGACTCAAAACAGAGCAATTTTCTGACTCTTTTTCCCCTGGCGATCTGGATTTCCCGACCTTTCTGCGGAAATGAATGTTTTTTTTCTGAATGGAACGTTTGGTGCGTTCTCTCCTGAGTGAGGAAAAAGGGCTTCCCGTTCTGAGCAAGGTAGGGAGATTCAGGATTGCACTCTGTTTCCCTGGGGAATATGCCTGGGGAATGTCAAATTTGGGGTACCAATCTTTGTTGCGTCTGGTTTTTGAAACTCCTTCTTGGCGAGGGGAAAGGGTTTTCTCCTCTTTTGGTCCTTTTTCGATGGAAACTCGTGCCCCGCTTGGTGCATTTGATCTTCTGGCTTTCAGTTTGTCCTTTGAGTTTGATGTTTTGAATCTGGTTTCGCTTCTCCAAAAAGGGATGATTCCGATTTTTACGCAACAACGAGATGAGCGTGACCCTTGGGTGATTGCGGGTGGGCCTCTGGTAACCTTGAATCCTGAAATTGTTGCCCCTTTTGTTGATTTGGCGTTTATCGGAGAGGTAGAAGAGGTATTTGCTCAGATTCTGGCCCTTTGGGAAAAAGGAAAAGAGGCAAGGTACTCTCGAGCTGAGCTTAAAAGGATGCTTGCTTCTCTGCCCGGAGTTTATGTGCCGGAGGGGATTGTTCCAGTTTATAGGAATGGCGATTTGATCAAGTTTGAGGTACAGGAGGGATTTCAGTTTCCAGTCTCTCGACAAACCGTGCATCTTGATCGTTTTGAAACCAGGACTTTTCTCTATACCCCTTCTTCATACTTTAAACAAACGGCGCTCATCGAGGTTAATCGGGGGTGCGCTTACCGGTGTCGGTTCTGTGCGGGGAGTTTTATTTATGCTCCTTTGCGCCAGCGTTCTTTTCCACTTGTTCTCCGTATGCTCGATTACGTCTTTTCCTGGACAACCAAGGTCGGTTTAGTTGGTTCAGATGTGCTCAGTCATCCTCACTTGAAGGAGCTTTTGGACTATCTGGCAAGACACGAAAAGGAGCTAACCTGTTCCTCACTTTCAGGCCGTAGACTCCTGCAGGATGAGTCGCTCTTTGCTCTGTTGCGAAAGGGTGGATTGCGGACGCTTACCATTGCTCCGGAAAGTGGAAACTGTGCGTTAAGGACCTTTTTGGGTAAGGGTTTAAAGAACGAGGAGTGGAAGGCACTCGTTAACCAAGCTATTCGAGTGGGCTTTGATAAGGTGAAGCTGTATTTTATGTTGGGTAAACCAGGTGGTGGAATTGAGGAAGATGTCGAGTTTTTGAGGGAAATTACGGAAATGATTTCTCCCTCGAAGGTAACGGTTTCGTACAGTTTTCTGGTGCCAAAACCCCACACTCTTTTACAGGATTTTGTACCGCCACCGTTTCAGGTTTGGAAAAGAGAGAAAGAGGTATTTGAAGGGTATGTGCGAAAGTTGAAAATCGAAATTTTTGGAGAGAGCCCCCGTTTTGCTTTTTTGGAATTATTGCTTTCCCGGGGAGATCGATTGCTGGCTGAGAAAATACCTGAAGTTTTAGCCGGGGGAGGAAGCCTCACTGTATGGCGGAAGGTACTTCGGGATTTAAAACGAGACCCTGAAGAATGGCCTCGCCATCCTTGGGAGAATGACATAAGACCCTGGACTATGGTGGAGAACTGAAGGGGGAAAAGCAATGGGGTGAGAGAAAATCTGGAACGGGTTCGAGAAAAAATTGACTTCTTTGCTCAGAAAGCAGGTCGAAAGGCGGAAGAAATTCAAATGGTGGCGGTCACCAAAGGTGTGGGGGTGGAGAAAATTGAGGAAGCCGTTGCCAGTGGGGTTCGCTTTCTGGGCGAAAATCGCCTTCAAGAGGCACTGCCCAAAGTGCTTCAAATTTCGCATGAGGGAGTTGAGTGGCATTTTGTAGGGCGTTTGCAGGCCAATAAGGTGAAGAAGGTTGTGCAGTATTTCCATGTCATTCACTCGGTGGATCGACTGGAAGTTATTACCAGAATAGAAAGAGAACTTGAAAATTTACGCTTGAGGGATTATCCTATTTTTGTTCAGGTGAACCTTACTGGTAAGGAAACTCAGGGTGGAATCTCCGAAAGAGATGTTTTCCCCTTTTTGGAGCGTATTGCTCTGTGGCTTCGCATTCGAGTGGTTGGTTTGATGACGATTGGTCCTCAAGCTGGTGAGAGCGAAGTCAGAAGGGTTTTTGGTCGACTGCGAGAACTTCGAGACGAGGTGAACCGGAGAGGCATTTTTAAAGAAGAAGTTCGGGAGCTCTCAATGGGAATGAGTGATGATTTTCACTGGGCCATTCTGGAGGGATCCACGATGTTGAGGCTGGGAAGGGCACTCTTTGGAGAGAGGTGAAATTGGTGACAGATTCGATTCTCTTTTTAGGATGTGGCAACATGGGTAGTGCTCTGGTGAAAGGGCTTTGGCGCGACAACTGGCATAAGAAGTTTCACTTTTTTCTCTATGACGTTTTACCGGAGCGCTCTCAAGAATTGGCCAATGTTCTTGGTCTGCAAAATATTGAGGCGTTTGATGGGCTTTCTCCGCGCTTTGTTTTTGTGGCGGTGAAACCGGGAAACGTTGAGGAAGCCTGTAAAGTATTGAAACTCTTTCAGCATACCACTTTTATTTCGGTCGTTGCCGGGTTTTCCCTCGGAAGATGGCAGGAACTCCTGGGGAAAGAGACCAAACTCGTTCGTCTGATGCCCAATCTCTGTGTGGAGGTTGGTGAGGGTGTGGTACCCATCTGTTTTTCAGAATCGGTGCCTCAGGAAGAAAGAGAAGAACTGTTGTTTCTCCTCTCTTCTCTGGGGTGGATTTTTGAAACCCAGGAGGAAAACCTGGGGTATTTTACTGCATTGAGTGGAAGCGGTCCGGGAATGATCGCAATGTTCATCGAAGGGATGATGGATGAAGGGGTAGCCATGGGTTTGCCCTGGGAAACAAGCCTCAAAATTGCGTTGCAAACGGTCTTGGGTACAGCTACCCTATTGAAGACCAAGAAATTACATCCAGCACATTTCAAGAATCTGGTTGCTTCCCCGGGTGGAACCACGATTGCGGGAATTAAAGCCTTGGAAAAAAGAGGTTTTAAAGGAATCGTTATGGAGGGATTTGAAGAGGCGTATGAACGCCTTGTGGCGTTGTTTGCCGAGATGGGGTGACAAGAACATGGATTGGAAACCGGAGGACATCGTAGAGGTTGATTTTAGCCGTTCTTTTCGAGGATACAATGAAGCTGAGGTTCGGGAGTTTTTAGAAGAATTGGCTGCTCACTGGGAAGCACTTTTAACGGAGAGAGAAAAGGTTATCCAGGAAAATCGGGAACTCAAGAAGAAATTAACTGAGAAAGAGGAATATTTGAAAAGAATTGATGCTCAGATGGAGGAATGGAGGAAACAACTGGAAATTGAAAAAGGGTTAGCCAAAAAGGAAGCAGCGATGATTGTGGAAGAGGCAGAGATGAAAGCCCGCAAAATTGTTGACGATGCACTGGAAAAGAAGAAAACAATTGAAATGGGGTATAACGAGCTTCTGGAAAAGTACCGTCTTTTCCAGATTCGCTTCCGATCTCTCCTGCAGACGTTCATGGAAAGTATTGAATGGAAAGGGAAGGGATGGGACATTGTTGAAGAAAACAGAAAAGAAGGAACAAAAAATGAGGAAGAAGAGACCGGAGGAGAAATTGCTCGTTTTTCTCTCAAAGACTTTAAAGATGAAGGCAGGATAAAGCGGTCTTGATTAAACAGAAGTGGATGTACTTTCTGGGTGTTTTTGGTTTGGGTTTTTTGGCAGACCAAGTAACCAAATATTGGGCTCTACAAACCCTTCGGGGACGTTCCCTAACTCTGTGGAAGGGCATTTTGGAGTTGCGTCTGCGTGAGAATGTGGGGAGTGCTTTTGGTTTGATGCTCCTCAGTCGATTTGGAATACTGGTTATTACTGTGGGGTTAACCATTGCTTTTCTTTTATGGATGGGAAAGAGGAACGAGGTGTCACTCCTTTTCCTTTTGGGAGGCTCTCTTTTTCTGGCTGGTGCCTGGGGAAACCTTCTGGACCGCTTGCGGTGGGGGTACGTGGTTGATTTTATCGAACCATCGTTCTGGGCTACCTTTAATTTGGGAGATGTGCTGATTTTAGGGGGTGTGTTCCTTTTCGGATATCGACTTCTCCTGCACGGGAAATGGTGAAAACTCGAAAACTCTATGTCTACGATTTTTCTCCTCGCATGGATGTGTGGTTGAAAGGGAATTTCCCGGACATTTCTCGCTCCCTTCTTGCTCGGCTCATCAAAGAAGGACGGGTGAAGGTGAACCGGGTTGTGGAAAAGAAACCGAGTAAAAAACTGCAACCAGGCGACCTTTTGGAAATTTGCTGGCCAGAAGAGAACTTTCTTTCTCCTACCCCACGATTTTTGCCGCTCGACGTGCTATATGAAGACGCTGAGATTGTGGTTCTTTCCAAACGGAGTGGGGTTTCGGTTCATCCAGTATCGCCCTTTGAAACCAATACCCTGGTGAATGCCCTTCTTTATCATGGTTTTTCGCTTTCTCGCTATGGCTTGCCCCTTCGTCCCGGAGTGGTGCATCGCCTGGATAAAGACACTTCCGGTGTTATGGTGGTTGCAAAATCGGATCAGGCGTATTTGCATCTTGTGCAGGAATTCAAAGCTCGTCGCGTGGAGAAGTCCTACCTGGTGGTTGTGGAGGGGAAATGGAAAGAGGGTCGAATCATCGATGTACCTCTTGGCAGGAGTCGCAAAAATCCTCTGCGCATGGAGGTGAAAAATTGGAGAGGGAAACCCTGTTATACCGAGATTCGGGTGCTTGGGGTTCGTGAGGATTTTTCTCTTCTTCTGGTGAAACCCAGGACGGGAAGGACACACCAGATTCGAGCGCATTTAAGCTTTGCAGGGTATCCAATCGCAGGGGATTTACTCTATGGAAGTACAAAAGGAAGTGCCTATTTTTCCCGTCAGGCCTTGCATGCGTTTACCCTGGTTTTTTCTCATCCGACTTTAAAGAAACGAATGATTTTTGCAGCTTCTTTACCCTCAGATATGCGGGAATTTGTGCGGCAGTATTTTGCTTCATCCCTTCATGGTTAGTCTTCTTGAACGATGATGTTTTTTGGCCAGGTCGGCTGGACAAGGATGGTTTTTTCGTTGCGAAAGGACACTTTTCCCATGACTCCCGGAATGGAGTGAAGATACTTCACCTGGGTGACGATGACTTCTACCTTGGAATCGTTTTTCCCTGCAGAAAAGTAACCAGCTAACTGGGCTGCTTGCTGTATTTCCTCCTCTTTATTTTTATTTCCTTTGGGGGAAAGCTTGAGAATGACATGGGCGCCAGGAAGGTCCCGGACGTGGAGCCAGTAGTCGTCTCGAGAAGCGCTCCGGAGTAATTTCTGATTGCTCTTCTGACTTTTCCCGATCCAGATTTCGCTTCCCTGGGCGGTTTTCAGTTTCCGGAACGGAGAAGAGGAGGAACCGGATATGCTGGACCAAACTTCTTCCCAAACTTCATTGTTCTGAAGGATTTTTCTCCTCTTGTGTTCGAGTTCAACCAGTTTTTCCTGTAACTTTTGGTTGCGATTCAGCATTTTACGGTAGAGACGGAAGTAGTGTTGCATATTCTGGTTTTTGGTGAGCAGGGGATTGAGTGCTATGGTGGTTTCGTTCCCGGTAAAAGGATTTTTGACCCGTATCATGGTTTCTGTTTCTTCCAGTACTTCTAAGGCAGGTAAAATCTTCAGCAGTTCACCTTTGCTCCGGGTTTCCTCTATGGTTTCCTCTTCTTGGAGGAGATTTTTCACTTCCTGAATTTCGTTATCGAGAAAATCCAGCTCTTTTTGGATTCTTTTTTGCTTGGCTTTTTCTTGAATTTCTCTTTCTTTATATTCCCACCATTTTTGGTAAAAGTGCTTTAGGGCTTCATTCCAGGATGAATGATGATGGCAGTACGCTTCGAAAGAGTAGAGCGGATTTTGCCAGAAGACTCCCTGGGGTGGTTCGTATGGAGAAGGCGAAAACGTAAAAAGAGGTGGTGGGGTTTGGCAAAGCGGTGCGATGAGTTGCGAGAGTGCGGTGGCAAGATTGACTTTCCAGAAGGAGATTCCCATGGCAATTGCGTTTCCCAGAAATGGCCCGACGCCGTTAACGTGGTCGATAATCCATTGTTCCACCTTTTCGGTATCTGGGGGAAGATCGAGTTCTCTCTTTCCTTCCATGAGGGCAAAGGGGTCCTCTTTATCTTTCTGAGGGGGGAGCATATATGGGTGACCAGGAAGAATCACTCGAAAACGACTCTTTTCGGGAGTTATTTTCCGGTATGTTCCCAGGATGGTCAGGGAGGTATCGTTTTGGGTCAGAATGCAGTTGGCGTTCCTCCCGGTAAGCTCGATAAACAGGAGAAACTCGTTAGTTTCCTCCCACAGGGAGGTATTTTTGACCTTAAGGCGAAGGATACGATCCCATCCCTCCTGCTCGACGGAGAGAATTTCCCCCCCAACCAGGTATTTGTTGAGGAGTTGGACCCACTGTGTGTTTTGTGCTCCGGAATATTGGGTATCTTTCAAAGTGCTGAGAAAAAGGAGGCTTATGTCAGGATGACAGGATAAAACCAGAAATCGCCGCCCCTGGGGTGTATACAGTTCAAATCTTGTCTCGTGCCTTGATGGATACAGGAAAACTTTCTGAATTCGGCTTTCCCTGATCTGGGGTTCGAGTTCCTGCTTGAGAAATCGAAGTGGAATCCCTTCGAGCACCTTCATTGTTCTTCGATTGACAGAAAATGTGATATTCAATAATATAGTGGCAAACGCACCACTTGTAAAGGGAGAAAACCAATGAAGAGCATGACCGGGTTTGGATATGCCGAAGGGATGGGAGAACTTGGTTTCTATCAAGTGTACCTGAAAAGTGTCAATCACCGCTTTCTGGAAATCAACCTGCGTTTGCCTCGGGAACTTCTGGGATGGGAGGAGCGGATTAACGCTGCACTGAGAAAAGTTGCTTCTCGAGGGAAACTGGAACTCAGGGTCGATTTTGAGCCTAGGGAAGAGGCCTTTGCCATTGAAGTGAATACAGTACTGGCTCAAGCGTATCTTGAGGCTTTGAAAAGACTGAGCGCAGAACTTTCTTTGCCATTTGAGCCTCGTTTGGAGTTGTTATTTCAGATTGGTGAGTTTATTCATCTGAAAAAGGGGGAGAGTGTGTGGGGTAGGGAGTGGGATTCTTTCTTGCCCATTTTTGAAGCGGCGATGACTGGTTTTCTTACCTATCGGGAGGTGGAAGGGGAAAAACTCCGGGAAGATCTTTTGACTCAGCTTGAAGAGCTGGAGCGGTTGATCCAGGAGATAGAAAAAGAAGCTGGAATGATTAGGGAATACTATCGGGAGAAACTTTCTCAGCGACTTCAGGAAGCGATGCCCCAGTCCAAAATCGATGAGGTGGTGTTGGCACAGGAAGTCGTTTTTTACGTGGATCGGAGTGATATCAATGAAGAGGTGGTAAGGCTGAAAGCGCATATAAGCCGGGCACGGAAAGTGCTTCTTGCAAAAGACCTCGTAGGGAGGGAACTGGAATTTATCCTCCAGGAAATGCATCGGGAAATCAATACCATCGGTTCCAAGTCGAGTGGCGTATTGCTCTCGTCCTTGGTGTTGGACATGAAGACCACGTTGGAAAAAATGTGGGAACAGGCGCACAACGTAGAGTAAAATGTCGGGGCTTCTTTTTGTCCTTTCTGGACCTTCGGGAGTAGGAAAAAGCACCATCAGAAGGGAGGTCATGAAGCTGTGTCCGGGGTTACGATACTCGATTTCCTGTACGACACGCTCACCGCGAGTCAACGAGGTGGAAGGTGCTGACTACCATTTCGTGGATCTTCCTACCTTTGAGAAAATGAGGGATCAAGGGGAGTTTATTGAGTGGGCGAAGGTACACGGGAACTATTACGGCACTCCTCGCGGTCCTCTGGAATCCTGGTGGCAGGAAGGTTTTGATGTCATCTTGGAGATCGATGTCCAGGGGGCGAAGCAGGTTAAAGCAGTTTTTCCACGGGGAATTTTTGTTTTCATTGCTCCTCCGTCTTTGCGTATTCTGGAAGAGCGATTGCGGGGAAGACGCTCCGATGTAGAAGATGATATCTTGCTGCGCATGACCAACGCCCATCTTGAAATGCGGTCCATTCGGGACTACAATTACTTAATTATTAACGATGTTTTGGAAAAAGCGGTGGATCAATTTCGGGCCATTATTATTGCAGAGCGATGTCGGATCAGAGAATAGAGGGAAAAAAGGGGGAAAGCATATGTTCTCTATTGATGATTTGGTGCGCAAGGTTGGTAATTCTTACGTCGCAGCTCTTGTGATTGCCAAAAGAGCAAGACAGCTTAATGAAGGAGCGATACCTCTTATTGAACTTAAGGAACCTCATAAGCCACTGTTTATTGCGCTGGCGGAACTGATGGCCGATAGATTCTCCTTTGATTTTGTCGAAGAATGATTGTGTACCATCCTCCGTACTTCTTTAAAGGGAAAAAAATCGCTCTGGGCGTAACGGGGAGTATTGCGGCGTTTAAGGCGGTTGGTTTGGCCAGTTATTTAACGAAAGCTCAAGCTCAGGTAACGGTGTGTATGACTGAACATGCTCGGCAGCTTGTTGGAGAAAGCACCTTTGAAGCCATTACCGGGAATCATGTCTATAGTGACCTCTTTGCTCGGGGAGGAAGTATCGTCCATATCGCCTTGGCTCGGGAGAGCGATGTCATCCTCATCGTTCCTGCCACCGCCAATATCATTGGTAAAATTGCCGCAGGAATTGCTGATGACCTTCTCAGCACCCTTACCTTAGTTGAGCCTCAGAAAGTCATCGTTGCTCCAGCGATGAATGTGAGTATGTGGAAAAACCCTCTGGTCCAGGAAAACCTGGATACGCTCCGTAGACGAGGAATCCGGGTTATCTTCCCGGTTTCTGGACTTTTAGCCTGCGGAGAAGAAGGAGAAGGGAGATTGCCCGAGCTTGAGGAGCTGGTGGAAGAAATTTTTTATTATCTCCATGTGCCCCGAAAACTCGAAGGAAAGAAGGTTCTGGTTACGGGTGGCGCAACTCGAGAGTGGATTGATCCGGTGCGGTTCATTTCCAATCCCAGCAGTGGTTTCATGGGGTGTGCTCTGGCGGCAGTGGCAAAAGCCTGGGGGGCAGAGGTCAGAATGATTCTAGGTGTTTCTTCGGTCCGTGTGCCTTCTTCGGTGGCGGTGGAAAGGGTGGAAACTGTTTTAGAGATGAAAGAGGCGCTGGAACGGAATTTCCCTCTTTGTGATATCCTTTTCATGAGTGCAGCGGTATCGGATTTCTGTCCTTCTTCCTGGAGTGCAGCCAAGATAAAAAAAGAGCACAAGACGAATCTTACTCTTTCGCTTCTGCCTGCTCCGGACCTTCTTGAAGGCCTCGCTCAAAAGAAGAAAAACCAAATTGTGGTTGGATTCTGCGCAGAAACCGAAAATCTTCTTTCAGAGGCAAAAAGGAAACTCGGGAAAAAGAATCTGGATATGATGGTGGCGAATCTGGTTGAAAAGGGGAAGAGTGGTTTTGAAGTACCCACCAACAAGGCCTGGATTGTAGAGCGGAATGGTCAGGAAATCGAGTTGCCTCTTCTGGATAAAAGAGAACTTGCCGAAGCGATTGTCACCCGTCTTGTTTCTCTTTTGTGAATCGCAAGTATGAAGGTTGTATCCCTCGCTTTACCGCTTCCCCTGTTTCGGGAGTTTTCCTATCTGGTTCCCCCTTCCTGGATTGATAGAGTGAAAGTCGGAAGTCTTGTGGAAGTTGAGTTCCACAAACGCCGTTTGATTGGTTTGGTGCATGCCTTCGAAGAGAAAGATACACATGAACTCAAACCGATTATCCGGGTTGTTCCCGTGTCACCTTGGATGGAGAAACGGATCGCCCTCGTTGAAAAGCTTGCTCAGATGTACTTTGCTCCTTTTGGGGAGGTGGCCAGTCTATTTTTTCCTCCTTTGTTGCGTTCTCTATGGCCACTTCTTGAAAGGCGGGCTTTTCTTGTCCGGGACCTGCCGGGATGGAATGGTTTCCCTCCCGGGGGCATGAACCTCTTTCTATTTCGTGAAACGTTCGGGTTGAGTGCATCCAGCTTACGGAAATTGTTCCGGGATGGTATTTTCCGGACCGAAGAAGAGGACTGGCAGCCCCGGGAGGTGATTTTTGGAGAGAGGGTTTTCCGCTTCTGGCGTATTGCTCTGAGAGAAGAGCGAATGGAATGGTTCAAGGGCTTAATTGCGAATGCATCAGGTGAGCGCAAGAAAGCACTCCTCATTTTTCCCGATTTTCAGAGTCTGGATACCTTTGAGGTGTTCCTGCGTAGCGAATTTCCAGAAAAACAGATTGTGAAATACGATAGTCGTTTGAGTGCCACCCGCAGGATGGTGGTGTACCGGCTGGTTGAGGAGAGTCAGTATGAAATTATTCTGGGAACAAGATTGGCGCTTTTTTTGCCCATTCCCGATGTATACCTTTATGTCCTTTTTGATCCAGAAGCCCAAGGGCATTATTCAGAAAAGACTCCTCACTATCATGCGCTCCAGATTCTTTATGAGAACGTGCAGCAGAGAGGGGGAACATTGCATGTTGTGGGAGTGGTCCCCTCTCTGTGGATTTATCACCGGTTGTGTAGGGGTGAGTTTCAGGAAGGCGATTTTGGGCATTCCCGTTTGGTGAGGACGAAAAAGGTCAAGACGATAGCGCTGGAAAAAAAGAGGCAACAACCCGCGATTGCTCCTTCGGTTCGGGAAAGCATTGCTCGGGCTTTGGCACGGGGGGAAAAAGTCCTGGTTTGGGTGCAGAAAACAGGGTATGCTGCGGCTTTGGGCTGTCGGGATTGCGGATTTTATTATCTCTGTTCGGATTGCGAAGTGGCCCTGAGGTATCATCTGGATTTCAAGATTTTGTTTTGCCCTCTCTGTGGGAAAAAAGTGAAGCCGGACGATGTCTGTCCCAGGTGTAGGGGAACGTTCTGGGAAGGATGGGGAGAAGGTATAGAAAAGATATATGAGGAATTGCAGAAGTATTTTCCCAAAAATCGTTTGTTGCGAGTTGACTCTGAGAGTCCTTGGAAGGAATCTCCCAAGGAGATACTGGAGTTTCCCGGTATTGTGGTTGGAACTTCGGGGATGCTGAAAGAAGACCTGTTGAGGGGAAGCGCTTTACTTGTCGTTCTTTCCTTTGAGGACTGGCTCTATCTCTCTGATTTCAATGCTCGAGATGAATTTTACGGTGAGCTGCATCGGGCTTTGTGGTTGATGGGAACCGATGCACAGAGTACTCCTCAGGTGCTCATTCAGGGTTCTTCAGAAGCTATTGCCAGAGTCGCGCGTTTTTTAAAACCTTGGAGGACTTTTTACGGGGAGAGTCTGCAAAAGAGAAAAGCACTGTGTTATCCTCCATTTTTTTGCCTGGTTCGGGTCATGGGTGAAAGCAGGAATAAGAATCGATGTATTTTGGTTTTGAATTCGTTACGAAGTATAATGGAAGAGAATGGAGTAGGCGTGACTGGACCTTTTCCAGGGGCCGGTTTGCGGAGAAGGGGAAAGTGGACCGAGGAGTTGGATTTCAATTTTGAAGAGGAACGTTTGAAAGAGGTGTTTGAGCTTTTTTCGTGCTGGATGGTTTCTGTGGAAAGGGAAAGAATCCAATGGCGCTTTGAGGTGTACAGGTAGGGGGAGGCTTTTGGAAAATGATCCGAACAATTGAACGATACGGGAGTGAAATCCTGAGGCAGAAGGCGCAACGAGTGGATCATGTGGATGGAGCGATTCGTGCCATTCTTCAGGATATGAAGGAAACAATGCATGCCTTTTCTGGAGTGGGGCTGGCCGGGAATCAGGTTAGAGTTCCGCTTCGCCTTATTACCTTCATTCATCCCGATACCAAAGAAGACCTAGTGCTGGTTAATCCAGAACTTCTATGGCAAAGCGAAGAGAGGGAGGTGGGTGAAGAAGGGTGCTTGAGTGTCCCTGAGATTTATGCCAAGGTAGAACGGAGCCGAAAAATAACGGTTCGAGGTCTCGATGAGCAAGGTAAAGAAATGGTTTTTGAAGCCGAGGGATTTTTGGCTCGTGTTCTGCAGCATGAAATCGACCATCTGGACGGGGTTCTTTTCGTGGACCACTTGAGTCCTTCACGGAGATTACTTTTGGGGAATAAGCTCAAAAAAATTGCCCGGGGTAATGGTGAATGATATATGAAGGTTGTTTTTATGGGTACCTCGCCCTTTGCAGTTTTGGTTCTTGAGGAGATGCTCAAAAGTAATGACTTTACCATCCAGACAGTTGTTACGAAACCAGCCTGCCGGGCTGGAAGAGGGCAAAAAATTGTGCCTTCACCGGTCTGTGTCAAGGCGCAAGAACGAGGAATCCCGGTTATGGAACCCCCTCGAGTCAACGATCCGAACTCGCTTGAGGCTTTTCGAGTTCTTCTTCCGGATATTGTGGTGGTGGCAGCCTACGGGCAGATTTTAAAACGGGCAATTCTTTCTCTTCCCCATCTTGGCTGTGTGAATGTGCATGCATCACTTTTACCCCGTTATCGAGGTGCTGACCCTATTCGATGGACTTTACTCAATGGAGATAAGGAGAGCGGGGTGAGCTTGATGCTTATGGATGAGGGGATTGATACTGGGCCTTTACTGGCTCAAAGAAGAGTCCAGATTGAAGAAGGTGACACGTATTCCTCTTTACTCCATAAACTGGGTATTTTGGGGGGGAAGATGGTTTGCGAAGTTCTTCCTCTTTGGGCGAAAGGGGCTATTACTCCCTTTTCACAGGAAGGCGAGGTTTCGTATGCCCCGATGATAACGAAAGAGATGGCCAAGATTTCGTGGGAAAAAGAAGCGCGGATCATCGTGAACCAGATACGGGCATTTTCCCTCTCTCCGGGGGCTTATACCTTCTTTCAAGAAAGGCGAGTTAAAATTCTGGAGGGGTTCCTTGCCGGTCAGGAAGGGAACTCTTTGTCGCCTGGCACGATATTGGACATTGAGAAGAAAAAGGGGATTGTAGTTCAGGCAGGAAGGGGTACGGTCGGCATCCGTACCGTCCAGGTGGAGGGCCGAAAACCCATGTCTTTCTGGGATTTTTATTGTGGATATCGACTGAAAGTTGGAGATCAGTTTCAATGAGGAGGTGAGACGGGGTGTTTTTCCTTCCCTTTGATTATACGTTTTTGTTGCTGATTCCAGCTCTGGTGCTCGCCTTTTATGCTCAGGGTAGGGTGACGAACACCTATGCGTTCCTTTCTCGGAAGCGCGCCCAGGCTGGTCTTTCCGGATGGCAGGTGGCTCAGGAGTTGTTGAATACTTTAGGTCTACACCTTAAGGTGGAAGAAATTCCCGGTTCGCTCACCGACCACTATGACCCCAGTAAAGGTGTGCTTCGTCTGTCTTCTTCGGTGGCGCGGGGTACATCGATTGCTGACTACGGGATTGTGGCACATGAAATCGGACATGTGATGCAAAAGAAGGAAGGGTATGCGCTTTTTGCCTTTCGTTCTGCTCTGGTTCCAGTGGCTGGTTTTGGCTCCCAGCTCGCGTTACCACTCTTTTTTATCGGGTTGATCTTTGTCATTCGCCCGCTTATGGACCTGGGGATTCTCTTTTTCAGTTTCGCCGTACTGTTTCAGCTGGCTACACTCCCGGTAGAGTACGATGCAAGCCGAAGAGCGATGGTTCTTTTGGAGAGAACAGGTCTTTTGGGTTTCGAAGAAAAACCGCTGGCACAGAAAATGCTCAGCGCTGCAGCATTGACCTATGTGGCGGCCGCAGCCGTGGCCGCTTTGCAGTTACTCCGACTCTTTTTACTCCGGGAGAGTCGTGATTGAGCGAACGATATCGCCTCGACGCGGTCTCGATTCTCAACCGGTTTTATCAGAGGAAGATTTGTTTCTTGGAAGAGGGATACAATGGGTTTTTTGCCAGACGTTTGTATTCCCCTCGAGAGCGGAGTCTTCTGGTAAGTGTGGTGCGGGGAACGGTGAAAACCAAGGCACACCTTGAAGGGATCCTTCGTGGCCATTTACCGAAATGGGAACGGCTGCCTCTGGCGATTCAGAATCTTCTTCGGTTGGCTCTGTTTCAGATGATTTTTCATTCGGGAATTCCGGTTTTCGCCACGGTTCATGAATGGGTGGAAGTAACCAAAAGTTTGCCAAATAGGGAATTTGTTCCTCTGGTGAACGCCGTTCTGAGGAAAGTTGGAGAAGAGATTCCCAACTATCGGGAAAAAGCGCTGGAGTGGGGCATGATACTGCCAGACTGGATAGAGGAGGAATGGAAAGCGCTTTTTCCAGAAGACCAAGCGGAAATCAAACGTTCTTTGATGCTCCCCCCTGAAACCCATGTTCGGGTGAATACCCTCCGTATCGGAAAAGATGCACTTCGAAAGCGGCTTGAGCACTATGGCATGCTGGTGGAAGAGATTCCCGGTCTCCCTTTCACCCTTCGAGTAGAGGGGGAATCGTCAGTCTTGTTTACCATTCCGGAGTGGCAAGAAGGACTTTTCTATCTCCAGGATGTGGGTTCGCAGGTGGTGACGATGCTCTGTAATCCCTCTGCTGGGGAGAGAATTGTGGATCTTTGTTGTGGGGTAGGAGGGAAATCGACGGCTTTTGCCCAACTGATGGGGGATCGGGGTGAAATTTTTGCCTGGGACTGGGACTCCAAAAAAATTGAGGTATTACGACATTTCATCTCCCGTATGGGAATAAAGAGTATTGTTCCAGCGGTCGTGGATGGATTCAAACCACCTGAGGAGTTTTTGGAGAGTGCTGACCGGGTTTTTCTCGATGCTCCCTGTTCCGGTTTGGGAACGTTACGCCGACATCCTGAGGTTTTAGAAAGAACGGACCAAAATACGGTCAGGGCATTGGCTGAAAAGCAACTGAATTTGTTGTTGTCGGCTTCTCGTTTAGTAAAAAGAGGAGGTATAATACTATATTGTGTTTGTGCTCTGAGCATGGAAGAGACCGAGGGTGTGGTGAGGAAGTTTGAGGAACAAATGAGAGGCGAATTTGAAAGAATTTCGGAACGAGTGATGGATGGCGAAGGAACAGCTTTTTCCCATTTCAGTCTGGTGAGCGATGGAGGTATCTTTATCCTCCCTCACCGGATGAGGAATGACGGATTTTTCGTAGCGATATGGAAGAAAAAGTGAGAGACCGGAGAAAAGAGGATACTTTGTCTTTGTTTGCCCGGGGTGTGGCGTATATTTTCCTTTTTGTCCTGGGGTTGGCCTTGAGTGCATATTTGAGTTTGGTGCTTTTCCAGTGGTACCTGGAAGGGGGTACGGTGGTGCTCCCAGACTTTCGAAGTCAGGACCTGATCGAAGTTATTAATAACGCGGCTCGGCTGGGTTTACAGGTGGAAGTAAAAAAACTGGAGTACGATCCCCAAACACCGTTGAATTTGGTGTTAAGTCAGGATCCTCAGCCAGGAAGCACGGTGAAAAGAGGGAGCCGAATTTGGGTGGTGGTGAATGGTGGGGGTACGATAGTTGGGCATGGTGGGGGTTCTTCAGGTGGTATGGCAATTGTTCCGGATCTACGAGAAAAGAATCTAGAGGAAGTCGAAATGATACTGCGTGAGCATGGATTACAATTAGGAAGGGTGGTTGAGGCAACCCATGACCGTGTTCCTCGTGGATATGTGATTTCTCAGAATCCACCTCCCCAAAGCAAGATTTTCCAGGGAGAAAAGGTGAATCTTCTCGTTAGCAAAGGAAGTGAAGCTGCACGGGATAACGCTGTGGTAAAAGTTCCTGACCTGGTCGGTCTGAAGCTTGAAGAGGCCAAAGTTCTTTTGGCTCAGGAAGGGCTTCGTGTTGGTACCGTGGAAGAAATACCAGCCGGAGAACGGCGGGCAGGGATTGTTGTTGACCAGAATCCTTCGTCTGGAGAGGAAGTGGAGGTAGGGCAAAGTATCAATGTATGGGTTAGCAAGGGTCCCTCAGAATCAGCTGGTTCTCAGGTGATGTCTGGGGCGAAGGAGTTGAGTTTGCGCTTTGTGTTGCCTGATTCTCGAGTTCCTATTGAGGTGAAGGTTGTGGTCAGTGATGAACTGGGGGAAAGGGTACTCTACGAGAAAACCCATCAGGGAGGGGAGCTGGTCGAGTTTTCTGCTCCCACGAAAGGCAAGGGAAAGGTGGTTATTTTCCTCAACGGCTACTATTATTGGGAAAAGGCTTTGGAGTAAATACGAAGGAGGAAAGGGATGGCAAAACTGGCACCTTCGATTCTATCCTGTGATTTTTCTCGTCTCCGCGAAGAGCTCCTTTTGGCAAAAGAGGGAGGAGCAGAGGTGATTCACATCGATGTGATGGATGGGCATTTCGTTCCTAATCTGACCTTTGGACCCTTGATGGTTGAAGCTGTGCGCAAAATTCTTCCTGAAGCCATCCTCGATGTGCACCTCATGATTTCCAATCCTCGTTCGTACATCAGAGATTTTGCTCAGGCTGGAGCCGACATGCTCAGTTTCCATGTGGAAGCGGTGGAGGATTTTGACGCTGTCATTCACGAAGTCGAAAAACAGGCATTGAAACCTGGTGTAGCGCTTTGTCCAGGAACACCCCTCAGTACGATTGACCATGTTCTGGAAAGACTGGCTTTTGTGCTCCTACTTACGGTGAACCCAGGATTTGGAGGACAGAAGTTCCTCGCTGGGATGGAGGAAAAGATTGTGGTTCTGAGAAGGAAGATTCGAGAGAAAGGGCTCTCCACCGACGTTGAAATTGATGGAGGCGTTAACGAACAAAACATCACCTTTTTAGCTTCTCGAGGGGCTTCTATCATCGTTGCAGGGTCTCTCATTTTTGCTCGTAAGGCAGAGATTCGAGAACGAGTGCGGCGGCTTTCAGAAATGATCCAGGCTTTTTAAAAGGAGCGTCCCGCTGGTTTTGGCGGGACGCTCTATGCCTTTTTCACTTTTCCTGCCTTGAGACAGGACGTACACACCGAAACCCTCTCTACCCTTCCGTTAATAAGGGTTCTTACTTTTTGAATATTGGGACGCCAAATTCGCCGGCTGACTTTGTGGGAGTGACTAATTTGGTGTCCAAAGACCGCCGTTTTTCCACAGATTTCGCATTTGGCCATTTTTCTCACCTTCTTGCGTATTTTGCGATAGCGATGAAAATATACCAGTTTTTCGGGTGAACTGCAAGCTTTTTATTTTTAATCTGTTGCAACACATTTTCTTGTCTGTCCTTCTGGTTATGGCTAAAATAGGGAGGGCTGGTAGAACTATGGAAGTGGACCAGAATAATCTCGTTTTGAAAATTCTCAATCGGGAAAAGCAGAAATGTGATGATACCTCCGTCATCGGCGGTTTTTCCTCTTTCCTGAAAAACTGGTTTACGCAGCAGGGGAGCGAAGAAGCCTTACAGTTTGTTCCGCTTCTTGAAGCATATCCTGCGCTGGGGATAGGCAAAAAAAGAGAACTTCTGGCCAAGATCGAGGATTTTCTGAATGGGAAAGTTATGGTGCCATCTCCGACCAAACTGGCTACCAAGAATTCGTTGCTTGACCTCCATCAGCCGGTGCGCTACCTCAAAGGAGTCGGTCCAGCTTTAGAGAAAAAGTTCCACCGTCTCGGGATTCGGACTGTAGAGGACCTCCTTTGTTTTTTCCCTCGAGCTTACCGGGACCGAGGTGAAATGAAGCCCATTGCAAAATTGACCGGGAAGTCCATAGAGACTATTCAGGGAGTGGTGGTTGACCATAAGCGACAGCATACCCGGAGGGGAATGCTTTTGAAGATTGTGGTACGGGACGACACCGGAGTGGTGACTCTGGTGTGTTTTAATCGGGATTACCTTGCTCAGGTTTTGCGTAAGGGGATACCAGTGCTTCTATGGGGCAATTTCCAACGCTCTTCGCAGGGATGGGAGACGGCCAACTTTGATTTTCAGATTCGAGATGGACATTCGGTGCCATTTGACCGCATCATTCCAGTTTACAGTCTCACCGAAGGGTTGAATCCAAAACGACTCCGATCTGTGCTCCTTTTTGCTCTGGACAGCTTTTTGCCCTTGGTGGAGGACGTATTACCGGTTACGATTCAAAAAAAATACGGTTTTCCTTCAAAAAGAGAAGCCATTCGTGAACTTCACTGTCCCAGTGTTTGGGAAGAAGGGCTGAATAGTCGTCGCAGTCGGGCACATGTTGCCCTCATTTTTGAAGAATTTTTGCTCTTTGCGTTGAGCCTCAAAATGAGACGTCTTCTTATGAGCCGGATTCAAGTTGAACCGTGTCCAGCAAAAGTCTCACTGGTAGAAAAGTTCCTCCAGGTACTGCCTTTTCAGCTCACTGGAGCGCAGAAGAGGGTTTATGGAGAAATTGTGCGTGACCTTACCAGCGGTAGGGTTATGAATCGCCTCATTCAGGGTGATGTTGGTTCGGGAAAAACGATTGTAGCCCTGCTCAGTGCTTTGCATGTCATTGGCTTTGGCAAACAGGTGGCTTTTATGGTTCCCACCGAAATTCTGGCGGAGCAGCACTATTTCCGTTCCAGAGACCTCTTGGCTTCTCTGGGGGTGCGGGTGAAATTGTTAAAGGGAGGAACAAGTAAAGGGAAGAACGCACTTCTTGAGGAAATCCGTGCGGGAGCAGTCGATCTGGTCATCGGTACCCATGCGCTCCTTGAAGAGAAGGTTACCTTTGGGAATCTGGGTTTGGTAATCGTCGACGAACAGCATCGTTTTGGAGTCATTCAGCGAGCGAGATTGAAAGAAAAAGCCACCATTCCCCATACCCTGGTTATGACTGCAACCCCTATTCCTCGCACTCTGGCCTTAACCCTTTATGGGGATCTCGATGTTTCGGTGGTCGACGAAAAGCCGGCCGGGAGAAAACCAGTGGAAACGGTCTGTTTTTCTCTGGGTGAACGCTTTAAGGCCTATCAGAGGTTGCGCAAAAAAGTTGAAGAAGGAAGACAGGGATACGTGGTATGTCCGGCCATTGAGGAGAGTGAGGAAGAAATAAGCAATGTCGAAGAAGTCCTGGAACTTTTACGATTGAAGTGGATGGCGGGGTTTCAAGTGGAAATGATTCATGGTCGCCTTCCTTCTCGAGAAAAGGAAGAAATCATGCGTCGCTTTGAAAAAGGTGAAATCCAGGTGTTGGTTGCCACTTCGGTTATTGAAGTTGGTATCGATGTTCCCAATGCCAGCGTCATGGTGATTGAAAATGCAGAGCGTTTTGGCCTTGCGCAACTCCACCAGTTACGAGGTCGTATAGGAAGAGGCTCGCAGGAAAGCCTGTGCATTCTTCTTGCTTCCCTCAACGGTGAAGACGTCCGTCGGAGGATGGAGGTCATGACTTCGACCAACGATGGTTTTCGAATTGCCGAAGAAGATTTGCGTCTTCGCGGTCCAGGAGAATTTTACGGAGTTCGACAGCATGGAGTTCCTGAGTTTAAACTGGCTAATCCGCTTGAGGATTGGCCAATCCTTGAAAAGGCCCATCGGGAAGCTGAATCGATCCTCCTTGAGGACCCCGGCCTGAGAGGGAAATACGCGCTTCTTAAGAATGCGGTGGAAAGGCATTTTGGAAGGTATCTTTTTCTGGGGGAAATTAGTTAGCAATGGGGTATCTCCATATCCTCGGTGGAACCATGAAGGGGAGAAAAATCATCACTCCGTCTGGAAGTGGAGTGAGGCCCATGCCTGGTGCGGTCCGGAAGTCAATTTTTGAAATTCTGCGCGCAGTCATTCCGCAGAAAACCGTTTACGATATCTTTGCGGGAAGTGGTATTCTGGGATTTGAGGCTTTGAGTCGAGGGGCAAAACGAGTGTATTTTCTGGAGAAACATCGTAAGACCTGTGCTCTATTGGAAGAAAATCTCGTTGCTTGTGGAATTGAAGACAAAGGCAAAGTATTATGTCTTGATTTTTTACTTTTGACCCATTTTCCCCGGTATTTAGAAAAGCCAGAAGTGGTCTTTTTTGATCCACCCTTCGCCGTTGATTGTTCCCGGGTGCTTGAGAAGATCGTGCAACTGAAGAGTTTTTTTCAGGACTCGTTGCTTATCATTCGATATCCAGAAAATCAGAATCCTTTCTTAGTTTGTCCTTGTTTCTGGAAGGAAGATTTGAGAAAATACGGAGAGAGTATAATATTCTTTGGGTATCTCAGAAAAAATCTGGTCTGAAAAGGAGTAGAGGAATGTTTACGGCCGTTTATCCGGGAAGTTTCGACCCCATTACCAATGGGCATCTTGATGTCATTGAACGAGGGCGTAAGCTCTTTGATAAGCTCATTGTGGCGATTTTAAGAAATCCCCAGAAAGTTCCTCTGTTCTCGATTGAAGAGCGGGAAGCCATGATTCGGGAAACAGTTAAAAGTTTTTCCAACGTGGAGGTCGCGGTTTTTGAGGGGCTGCTGGTGAAATTTGCCCGAGAGCGAGGGTGTCGAGTGATTGTTCGGGGGTTGCGAGCGATTTCCGATTACGAATATGAGACGCAGATTGCTTTAGTAAACCGGAAGATGGCGCCTGAGATTGAGACCGTATTCCTCCCCACCAGTGCGGAGTACTCCTATTTAAACTCTACAGTGGTCAAAGAAATTGCCCGTTTTCAAGGGTGTGTCAGGGAACTAGTGCCTTCGGTTGTGGAAGAAAAGCTGCGCGAGAAATTTAATACTCCTATTGAGAAGAGAAAGGGGTTTTTAGGGTATGGAAATCTTAGAGAAAATACGGGAAAAGGCGAGGGCTTTACACAAAACGGTTGTACTTCCTGAAAGCGGGGATGAACGGGTTTTAAAAGCAGCTCAAATGGCTGTCGATGAACACATTGCCTCGGTGATTTTGCTGGGTGATGAGGATACAGTTCGAAAGAGAGCCCAATCCCTGAATGTTGACCTGAGCCGTGTGGTTGTGGTGAATCCGCTAACTGACCCAAAGCGGGAACACTATGTAGAATCAATGTATGCGTTGAGGCGTTCCAAAGGGCTTACCAGGGAGCAGGCGGAAGAGGTTCTTCGGGAGAACACGATGTACTATGCCTGTATGATGCTGTACCACGGCGACGTGGATGGGGTGGTGGGGGGAGCAGTATTGACCACTCCGGATGTGATCCGGCCGGCGTTGCAGATTATCAAAACTGCCCCTGGAATTAAGCTGGCTTCCAGTTGTTTTTTGATGGTGTTTCCAGATTGTCCTTATGGTGAGAACGGGGTTTTCCTCTACGCTGATTGTGGACTCAATCCCAACCCCAATGCTGAGGAATTGGCCCATATTGCCGTTACGACCGCCAGAACCTGGCGTTCACTGATTGGAACTGAACCGAAGGTGGCGATGCTTTCCTTTTCCACCAAGGGAAGTGCGAAACACGAACTGGTTGATAAAGTGATCCAGGCGACGGAGACGGCTCGTTCTCTGGATCCTAAACTTCTTCTGGATGGGGAACTTCAGGGTGACGCAGCTTTGGTGCCGCAGGTTGCTCAAAAGAAGTCTCCAGGAAGTCAGGTGGCAGGGAGAGCGAATGTACTCATTTTCCCTGATCTCAACGCCGGAAATATTTGCTATAAACTGACCGAGCGCCTGGGAAAGGGGTCGGCAATCGGTCCTATTCTGCAGGGGGTGGCAAAGCCAGTCAACGACCTGTCAAGGGGATGTAAGGCTGAGGATATCCGGGACCAAATCGCTGTGACCGTTTTGCAAAGCCAGGTTTTAAGTTGACTGAAACCCATACGCGAAGGAGATGAGTCCGTTGAATGTGCTGGTGGTGAATTGTGGAAGTTCGACGGTGAAGTATCAGCTTTTTACTATGGATGGTGAAGATGCCTGCCAGGTTTTGGCCAAGGGGCTGGTGGAACGAATTGGGATTCCCGGTTCGCGGTTAGAGCACAAGTTTGAGGAAGGAGTGTTTGTTGAAGAAGGGGAGGTATCCAACCACCGTGTGGCTCTGGAATGGATTATTAAGGTCTTAACCCAGGGAGAGACCAGAGTCCTGGAGGATGTCTCAGAGATTCGGGCGGTGGGCCATCGGGTGGTCCACGGGGGAGAGCGATTTGTTGATTCGGTGCTCATTGACGAAGTGGTCCTTCGGACCATCAAAGAGTGTGCTGAACTGGCTCCTCTCCATAATCCTCCAAATATTCTGGGAATAGAAGCCTGCCAGGCTTTGATGCCAGGAGTTCCCCAAGTGGCGGTCTTTGACACGGCGTTTCATAGCACGATCCCTGAGTGGGCTTACATTTATGCCATTCCTTATGAGTACTATGAGAAGTATCGGATACGACGGTATGGTTTTCACGGCACTTCGCACCGCTATGTGGCCGAAAGAGCGGCCAAAATGATGGAAAAAAATTTAGAGAATTTAAAGCTCATTACCTGCCATATGGGGAGTGGGGTCAGTTTTGCTGCGGTGAAAGGTGGGAAATCAATCGATACTTCCATGGGTTTTACCCCTCTGGAAGGACTGGTCATGGGTACTCGCTCTGGTGACATTGACCCAGCTATTATCTTCTTTTTGATGGAAAAGGAAGGTCTTTCGGCCAAACAGGTGGAAGAAATTCTGAATAAGCGCAGTGGTGTCCTGGGCGTTTCGGGAGTGAGCAGCGACACACGAGATATTGAGGAGGCGGCGTCTTCTTCCAACCACCGGGCCCGTTTAACGCTGGAGATTATCGCCTACCGGGCCAAGAAATACATCGGGGCTTATTACGCCATTCTGGGTGGTCTGGATGGATTGGTTTTTACCGCGGGAATCGGTGAAAATTCATCGTTTATCAGGTATTCAATCTGTAAGGGCCTGGAACACCTGGGTATTCAGATCGATGAGGAACGGAATCGGGTGCGGAGAAAAGAGGCCTTTTTACACAGTGAACAGTCCAGAGTACAGATTATGCTCATTCCGACCAATGAGGAATTGATGATTGCTCGGGATACCTGGAGGATTGTTCAGCAAAAGAGGTGAGTGTGGTGCAGCTCTATCTTGGAGAAGTGAAAAAAAGTGTAGGGAATAGGTGGAGGGATGTCCTTCAGGAGAGCCCTGAAGCATTGTGGTGGGAAGGAGAAAAAATCCTTTTTGCGCAACCGATCACGGTTGAGGTACAACTCACCAATTGTGGCTCAGAGATTCTGGTAGAGGGAACGCTTACCACGGTCCTGGTTTTGGACTGTTCACGTTGTTTAGAGCCTTTTCTCTATGCGATGCGCGTTGACTTTAATCTAGAATTGCGTAATGTGAATCGCCTGAATCGTCCTTCTGACCTGGAGGCCGAAGCAGAAGAGACCGACGAAATCAAATACTTTTGTGAGCACGATACCTATGTGGATATTACCAAAGACCTGGAAGAGCTCATTCTGGTTAATCTTCCCATGAAACCCCTTTGCTGTCCAGAGTGTTTGGGAATATGTCCGGTATGCGGGGTAAACCGTAACCAGACGCGATGTGACTGTGAGGCAGATGACGTTGACCCCCGGCTGGCGATTTTAAAAACCTGGAAATCTCCGTAGTAGGGGAGAATTTGCAATAGCTGGGAATTTATTTTATACTATCTTACAATCTTTTCGGGCTTGAGAAGAAGCGAAGGAGGTACCGAACAATGGCGAATCTTACCAATAAAACATCGCGCTGCAGGAGAAATAAAAGAAGAACCCACTGGGTCATCAAAGCACCAATCCTTTCTGAATGTCCTCATTGTCATCTCCCGAAGTTGCCTCACCGGATTTGTCCGGAATGCGGGTATTATCAGGGAAGACAGGTTTTGAAAGTCGAGAAGTAGTTGGGGGGTGACTGATGAAGATTGCTGTGGATGCATGGGGTGGGGATTTTGCCCCTCGGGAAATCCTGCAGGGGATAAAGAGCGCTCTGAGCCCCGATTGCGTGCTAGTGGTGGTGGGTGCGCGGGAAAAACTGCTTCCGCTTTACGAAGAGCTGGAGATGCGTGAGCAGGACTTCCCCATTGAGGATGCTTCCCAGGTTATCGAAATGCATGAGCATCCAGCTGATGCGGTACGCCGGAAACCGGATGCGACGATTTGTCGGGGTATTAAACTCTTAGCTCGTAAAGAGATTGACGCCTTCGTCTCTGCGGGGAATAGTGGTGCCGTGATGGCTTCGGCCTGGTTGAACTTGAAAGGGCTTGCTGAGATTGAAAGGCCGGCGATTACTGCGCTCATTCCCAACGTTAAATCGTATACCGTTCTTCTGGATGTCGGTGCCAATGTTGACTGTAAGCCAAAACACATCCTCCATTTTGGGATTATGGGGGCGGAATATGCCAAGATTGTTTTGGATATTCTCTCCCCCCGGGTGGGGATTTTAAGCATCGGAGAAGAAGAAGGGAAAGGAAACGAATTAACCAAGGCTGCGTACCAGCTCTTTCGAGAGAGACAGAATCTTTTAAACTTTGAATTTGTGGGTAATGTTGAAGGGCAAAATATTGTGGATGGAAAGGCCGATGTGGTGGTGTGTGATGGATTTACCGGTAACGCCCTGCTGAAATTTGGGGAAGGATTGATTGAGTTTATTGCTTCTTCCCTCGGTCGGGAATTTCAGGAACCGCATCTCCAAGAGAGGCTCAGTATGTTCTGGCGAAAGCTGGATCGGAGTGAATATGGAGGTGCACCACTCCTTGGTGTGGAGGGTGTTTGTTTGGTTTGTCATGGAAAATCAAAAGCGCGGGATATACGAAGTGCAATCTTCCGGGCGCGTGAACTGGTAGAAAAAGGAATACTGCATAAAATCAAAGAACGTCTTTCAAAATTGGGTTTCGAGAAATAACGAGGTGTAAGGATGGAGAATCGACTTACCCGACTTTTAGGTATCACCTACCCCATTTTGCAGGGGGGGATGGCATGGGTGGCCACAGCGCCCCTTGTGACCGCAGTTTCCGAGGCTGGAGGTTTGGGAATTATCGGTGCGGGAGGCATGGATGGAAAGCAACTGCGGGAAGAGATTCGTCTCGTGAAGTCAGCCACCACAAAACCTTTTGGGGTGAATCTCATGCTTCTTTCCCCAGCTATAGAGGAACAGATTCAGGTGGTTAAGGAAGAAAAAGTGCCAGTAGTGACCACTGGGGCAGGTAACCCTGGATCGCTGGTGGAGGAATTTGCTTCCCTGGGTATTCTCACTATTCCTGTTGTGGCTTCCGTGGCTTTAGCCAAAAGACTTTTGCGACACCGAATTCAGGCAATTATTGCCGAGGGAATGGAATCGGGGGGACATGTGGGCGAGGTAACGACCATGTGTCTTATTCCCCAGGTGGTCGATGCTGTGGATATTCCCGTCATCGCTGCAGGTGGTATCGGTGATGGGAGAGGTATGGCTGCTTGTTTTGCCCTTGGAGCAGAGGGAGTACAGATTGGGACTCGCTTTATTTGTACCCCTGAATGTGACGTGCATCCCGCATATAAAGAGGCAGTTCTCGAGGCAGGAGATCGCTCCACGGTGGTAACGGGAGTCACTACCGGCCATCCGGTGCGTTGTTTGAAGAATCGCCTGACTCGCAAGTTTGAGGAGCTCGAATTCCATGGTGCGTGTAAGGAAGAGGTTGAGGCGCTGGGAGTGGGAAGACTCAGGGCTGCGGTATGTGGCGATGTGGAAGAAGGCTCGGTGATGTGTGGACAAATAGCGGGCCTTATTCGGGAGATGAAACCGGTTCGGGAAGTCGTCACCGAAATCATGGCTGAATTTAAAGCAACGATTTCCGCACTGCAGGCGCTGGTGAAAGAATGATGAGCTGGGTTTTTCTCTTTCCCGGGCAGGGATCGCAAAGGGTCGGGATGCTTGCGGAATGGCAGGAGCTTCTGGGGTCGGAAATCGAGGCCCTTTTTGGGCGTGTTAATCAAATCTGTGGGTGTGATCTTTTAAAGCTCGTTTTGGAAGGTCCGGAAGAAGAATTAAACTTGACTTTTAATGCGCAACCAGCTATCTTAGCGGTTAGCATACTCCTTTTCCGATTTTTGCAGCGTCGGGGGGCTTGTGTTTCATTGGCTGCGGTGGCGGGGCACAGTTTGGGTGAATACTCGGCCCTCTGTGCAGCAGAGAGTATCACTTTTGAAGAAGCCATTTTTCTGGTACGGAAAAGGGGAGAACTCATGCAGGAGGCAGTGCCTGAGGGAACGGGGACCATGGTGGCAATTGTGGGTCTTCCGATGGTGCAGGTCGAAGAGATGGTGGCTTTCTTTCACCGCCAGGGGGAGAAGGTCGAAATTGCCAATGTGAATTCCTCGGAGCAGGTGGTGTTGTCGCTACCTAAAGTCATGGTGGAAGAGGTGCTGAAGCAGGTAAAAGAACGTGGAGGGAAAAGAGCGATAGAACTTCGGGTCAGCGCTCCCTTTCATTCAAGTTACATGAAAGAGGCAGCAGAGAAGTTTCGGACTTTTTTGGAAGCGGTACCATTTAAGAAGCCTCGGTATCCTTATGTCAGCAACGTGACGGCTTCCTATGTGGAAGATCCTGAGGAGATTAAACGTCTTTTGATTCAACAGATGACTGCCCCGGTACGGTGGAAAGACATTATGGACCTTCTCTATCGTGGTGGCGCGAGAGGTGTGGTGGAAGTAGGACCAGGGGTGGTGCTGAGTAAGCTTTTTGAGCGAGAATATCCTGCGATTCGGGCTTTGAACACGAATTCATTAAAGGCCGTGCAATCTTTTCTGAGGGAGGCGGTTGGTGTAGATGATTGGTGAGAATCAGGTTGCTCTGGTGACCGGTGCGGCAAGGGGAATTGGTCTGGCCATTGCCAGGGCTCTGGGGCGGAGTGGTGTCCGGGTGGCGATTAATGATGTTGTTACTCCCCAGGAAATGGAAAAAATCATTGAGGCATTGCATGGGGAAAACATTGAAGTCGTTGGCTATGTTGCTTCAGTGGTGGAGAGAGAAAAAATTCGAGAGGTGGTAGAGGATATTGTTGCCAAGTGGGGACAAATTGACATTCTGGTTAATAACGCCGGTATCACGCGAGACGGCTTATTTGTGCGCATGAAAGATGATGACTGGAGGATGGTTCTGGATGTTTGTGTGCAGGGAACGTATAATTGCACGAAAGAAACTTTGCGTCACATGATGAAAAAAAGATACGGGAGGATCATCAATATCTCTTCCGTCGTTGGTGTGATGGGGAATATGGGACAGGTGAATTATTCGACGGCAAAGGCGGCCATTTTGGGATTTACCAAATCTTTGGCTCGGGAGGTCGCTCATCTGGGAATTACGGTGAATGCCATTGCTCCAGGATTTATTGATACCGAAATGACCCGTAGATTACCGGAACAGGTCCGAGAGTTGTGGCTCAATCAGGTTCCCATGAAGAGGTGGGGTGAGCCTGAAGAAGTGGCACAGTTGGTTTCCTTTTTGGCTTCGAAGGGAGCTGGGTATATCACTGGTCAAACGATTCACATTAACGGTGGTCTCTTAATGATTTAAAATATCCTTAGGGGGTGTGCGAGATGGACGTTTTCTCTAAAGTGAAGGAAATCATTGTGGATCAGTTGGGAATCGATGAAGAAGAAGTCACGCCAGATGCTTCATTTATTGATGACCTGGGGGCCGATTCTCTGGACATCGTGGAACTCATTATGGCTTTTGAAGAAGAGTTTGACATTGAAATTCCCGACGAAGACGCTGAAAAGATTACCACTGTCGGCGAAGCCGTGGAGTACATCGAATCCAAGATTGGTTGACTTGGCGTTTCGATGGTTTTACCCGAAAGGGATTTTCGCCAGCTCGAGAATATCGTTGGGTATGGTTTTAAAAATAGCGAATTATTAGTTTTGGCGTTACGTCATAAATCTGCTCTGGAAGGCAAGGAAGGATCCTGTAACGACAAACTGGAGTGGTTGGGAGATAGGGTAGTCGGGCTTTTTATCGCCGACTACCTTTTTCATAATTATGATAAACCTCGCAGCTGGTTATCTCTGATGAAGTCGAAGTGGGCCAGCGAGGAGTGCCTGGCTCATTTAGCACGGAAAATTCGTTTGGATCAGTTTATCGAATTGGGTAAAGGGGAAGAACGGAACGGAGGTCGGGCAAAGGATTCTATTCTTTCGAGTGCGTTTGAAGCCCTTATCGGTGCCATCTTTGTGGACTCTTCTTCCTACGATGTCACCAAAAAAGTCCTCGAGAGAATATTTTTGGGTGAGGGTGGTATCGATGACGCGCTCCTCTCCATCAATTATAAAGGGCTTTTACAACGGTGGTGTTTGCAATACTGTGCTTCGCTTCCTGAGTACGAGGTGGTTGCAGAAAACTGGGATTGTGGTCTATATCGGGTGGCAGTAAAGATAAGAAGTCGGGTTTTGGCTGTGGGGGAGGGGAAAAACAAGAAGAAAGCGGAACAGGAAGCAGCTCGTCGAGCTTGGGAAAAAATTATCAGCGAAGAATATCTGACCCATGAGCTATTTGAAAACCGTAGTTCTTCAGGGTTTTAAGTCTTTTGCTCACCCTACGGTGGTTGAGCTTTCTTCCGGCCTTAACGTCATTGTGGGTCCCAATGGTGCTGGGAAAAGCAATCTCCTCGATGCGCTTCGCTTTGTTTTGGGAGAAAGAGTGCAAGAAGGAAGGGGAAGTCGGATTGCCCAAGTCATTTTTCATGGTTCCTCCTCTTGTAAGCCCCTTGGTATGGCCTCTGTAGAGACAAAATGGGCCAAAAAAGAGGATGATGTGTGGTGGTCGATCGAGCGCAGGGTTTTTGTTTCTGGAGAGTCGGAATATTTGTGGAATGGGGAAAAAGTGCGTCTTCTGGATTTAAAGTCGAAAATCCGGGCAACTGGGTTTTCTCTGGAACGAATGAGCATGGGTGTGGTTAACGGTGGCTCTCTGGGAGCCGTATTCGACCTTAGTCCTGCTGAGCGTCTGCGATGGTTTGAACAGATGAGTGGTATCGCTGAGATACGGATGAAATTGGGTATTCTCCTTTCCCGTTTGGGGAAAGCCAAGGAACGGGAAAAACGATTTGCAGAGCGTTTGCGGGAAGTCGAGTCCCAGATGGAACGTCTGAAGATCCTGGCGCGGGAAGAGGAAGAGTACTTGCGAGTGGAGCAGGAAGTGCGTTCCGCCAGAAAATTTTATCTCTGCCAGATGAGGTCGCTGAAGGAAGAGAAGATGAGGAACGTTTCTCAGGAGAGGGTAAAACTGGAGGGGGAACTCGCTGAGCTGTGTGCTCAGATTACAGTTCTTCAAGAGGAACTTATGCTGGAAAGAAAGGAGTTGGAATCCCTTCGTTCTTCCCTGCGGAAATGGCAAACGGAAAAAGAAGAACGGGAAAGGGTTAAAAGGAAAGACGAGGAAGAGCTGTACCATCTCCTGACGCGTGGAAGAGAAAGTGTGAAGTTGAGTTTTCTCTATAGAATGAAGTTGCGGGCTCTGGAAAACGAGGTTGAGCGGCTTGAAAGTCAAGTGCAGGATTGGCACGAGAAAGGCAAGCGGTGGGCTTGTTCTTTCCGTGGCGAAAGAACGCAGGCAGTATTGCTTCACTTCCAAAAGGGAAAGATTCAGGAACGTGCTCAGATTGAGGAGGAACGGATTGGCCTGGAAAGAGGACTTGTACAAAGAGAAACCGCATTGGCTCGGATAGCCGAGGAATGTCGGCAGGATGAAAAAAAGAGAAAGCGTATGGAAGAGGAAATACAGGAGCTCTCCGCAGAATGTGCGAAAAAGGAAGCGCTTCTTTGCGCTTTGGAGGGGAAGAAAAAGACCGTTGTTGAAGAAATCCAGACGCTTCAAGAGCGTATCCGTAAAAAGAATGTCATTCTTCAAAAGATTTCTGGAAAATTAGCCCAGATTCAGGAAGGTCACTGTGCTCCCGAAGTGGAGAAATTGGTGCAGCAATTTACGCATGCTGGCTGGTCTCAGCGTGCAGTTTATGCGCTTTCCTGGTTTTTGCAGGGTAAAGGGTGGTACGAAAGGGAAACCGTGGAGCTCAAAAAAATGGCGGAAGATAATCTGGGTCGGATGGTGGTTCCTCTGTCTTCTTCCTGGTCTTCATGTTCGATGGGGGAAATTCAGGCTTTGCTTCGCCAGAATGTTTCGCTCTCATCACATTTGATTTCTTCTGACGGTAGTTGCCTTTTGCTTCAGGGGGGGATTCTGATTTTTCCTTTTAAAGCGGTTTCGTCTTTACGGGGGTCTCGTTTTTTGAAGAGTTTGCAAGAGAGGAAAAAGCAATTTGAGATGGCCGTTCAATCGGCAACGCAGCGTCTTCAAAACCTGGAAAGAGAACTCCAGATGATGGAAAAAAAACACTGGGAAGCTCAATTTGAACTTGAACACGCTAGGAAAAGGATAAAGCAAATCCAGAAGGAGTATCAGGAGGTTATTCTGGAGATTGAGGGTAAAAAAAAGGAAGAAGAACGAATCTGGGAAGAGAAAGGAGAACTCTTGAAGGTTTTAAAGGGCTTAAGGGGGAAAAAAGCAGAAGTTGAGCAATCGCTAAAACGATTGGAATTGAGCCTGAAAAAGGTTCAAGAGATGCTTGTCATGAAAAGAAAAATTGAAAGCGAACGGGAAAAACTGCGCTGGGAAGTTCGAGTTTTGAGAGATAAATTTGCTGAGGTTAGGGGCTTTTTTGAGGAAGAAAAAAAGACTGTTCTTCTTTTGGAAAAGCGTTTGCAGGCTTTACTCCCTAAGTTTCAGGAACATCAGGCTTTTCTGTTCGAGAAGGCGGTGCGTCTTGGAGAAGGAAAACGCTCTGAGTACGCTCAGAATATGGTCATTCAAAAAAAGGAGGACCGAATCCGGGAACTGGAAAGGCAGAGAGAAGGGCTTATCCAGAAGATAGAACGATTGCGGTTGCAGGAGGAAAAGTTGTCTTTAGAAAGGGGAATTTTGGAGCAGGAGCTTGGAGAACTGGAGGACGTGGCTTTAGGGGATCACTTCAGTTTTTGGGAACTCAAAGAGGTCGAGGATTTCGTCCAGGAGAGGACCGCCTGGTTGAAGTCACAAAAAATACGCCGAGGGGCGATTGAGGAGCTGCGAGATTTGCAACAACACTACCATGCGTTGCAAAAGCAAGACCAGGAAATTCTGCAGATTTTCCATCAGGTCGAAGACGGTTGTTCTCGTCTGGAACGCGAAGGAACGAGGCAGTTTAGAGGATTTCTCCAGGAGGTGAAAGCGGCCTTCGAACGGTACTTCAAGAAGATATTTCAGGGTGGGGAAGTGTATTTTCTGGAAGAGCCTCATGGTATCGATATCGAGGTTAAAATCCCTGGTAAGAAAAGGCAACCGCTTTTGCTTCTGTCAAGCGGAGAAAAGGCGATTACCGCCTTGTGCTTGCTTTTTGCCATTTTTGAAGCTGGTCGCTTCCCTTTTTGTTTCTTAGATGAAGTGGATGCCAATTTGGACCATACAAACAGCACCCTTTTTGCCACGGTGCTTTCCGAGTTTGCGCGTTCTCGACAGGTTATCGTGGTCACACATCAGGAAGAGGTGATGGAAAAGGCGCACCGGATTGTGGGAGTGACCATGAATGAACCTGGTGTTTCTCAGATTGTTTCTTTTGAACCGGCACGCCACAGCTTTTCTGTGTCTTAAGGAGGAAGGATATGAGTGGGGCGTTTTTTAAGAAATGGTTACAAAATATTGGAATGATGAAAGAAGAGGTCAAAGAGCGCTTTTCTCGGCTCTGGTCCCGGAAAGAAGTCAAAGAAGAAGAGTGGGAAGAATTAGAAGCGATGCTCATTCAGGCTGATATTGGACCAGGTATGGCGATCGAGTTGGTGGAAGAATTTCGCTCCCTGCGAGAGGCTTCTCAGGGTGGTGGAGATTGGCAAAGTTGGCTTTATGCCAAATTGCTTTCCTTTTTGAAAGGTCATGAAACCCGCCTTTTTCCGAATGCTTCTTTGGAACGCCTGCGAGTTGTTCTCTTGAGTGGCATCAACGGAGTTGGAAAAACCACCACAGCAGGAAAGATGGCTTATCGTTTGCAAACCCAGGGTGAGCGCGTCCTTTTGGTTGGGGCAGATACCTTTCGGGCTGCGGCATCGGAGCAACTCGAAGTCTGGGCCCAGAGGGTAAATTGTCGCTATTTTCGTGGTTCTATAGGTGCTGATCCCGGGGCAGTGGTATTTGACAGTATCAGTTCGGCCTTGAATAATGGTCATTCTGTGGTTATCGTAGACACCGCCGGGCGTTCTCACGTCAACAAAAACCTCCTGGCTGAACTGGAAAAAGTGGTGAGGGTGACGAAAAAACTGGTGGAGCCTTCACAGTTTGAGAGCCTTCTGGTTATCGACGCCTTGACGGGACAGAATGCCTTCTCCCAGGTGGAGTCAATTGCCCGGGTGGCTGATCTTACGGGAATCGTCCTCACCAAGTGGGACAGTCAGGCCAAAGGGGGCATTATCTTTCGAGTGGTCAGGGAATTTGGGTTGCCGGTGAAGTATGTGGGAGTGGGAGAGGGTATCGAGGATCTCGTTCCCTTTGAACCGGAAGAATTTGTCCGTGCCGTTGTCTATTAACCTTCAGGGGGTTGGTAGAGGATGGTGATTTGGGCCTCTTTGGGGAGACGGTGCTTTCCTGATAGCGTGATGAGTGAACTTGTGGAAAAATAGGTTCCCTTTCTTATGGTGAGCCAGGGATCGTTTGGGACGTAGTCTCGCTCGAGCTTTTCGATGTCTTTGAGTTCTCCCCCCATGCATCCCCAAAGCCGGGATTTGCTTTTTTCTTTGATGAGGTGGCTAGTGCACTTGATGACTGGTCCCTCGCAGGGGGGAAATGTTTCGGTAAGATGGTGATTCTGTGGGGTAAAAATGGCGTAGCTCAACTTAAGATGACGAGTCTGGAGCCCCACGGGTTCTAAGAAGCGGAGATAATTGGGACTTCTCCAACGCCATTCTTCATAGCACCAGTTTTTTTGTCTTAAGGCGGGGCAGGGCAAGGAGTGAGGGCAAGGGCTGTACGGTGTGATTCGGTATTGCTGAATTAAGAAATCCCGCACGAAATGGAGCCGTTGGGAAGCATTTTTGGTTCCTGGTTCGATGAAGATTGCTGTGAGGTGGTCTTCCAAAATGAAGGCACCAAGTTTTTTTGAAAGGTCCATTAAAGGGACTCCTTGGGAGACAAGTTCTCCCAAGGAGTTTGACATCAAAAGAAGGTGAGGATGGAGGTTTTTGAGCTCAGTAAAACTTCCTGCTTTGCGCAAATCCATTTTGAGAAACTGGTAACTAATCTGGTAGTGGGAAGGAACCAGCATTGTCATGAGTTCGCAGGCCACCCTCAGGGCGTGAGGGTCCACGTCGACTCCAGTATACTCGAAATGGATAGGGGGAAGGTTCTCCTGCTTATAGAGTTCAAGAAGTGCTATAATGGACGGTGTTATCCCACAACCGATATCAAGAATCCTTAGGCTTCCTGTAGTTGTTCTGAGAGCTGGATGTCTGAATGTTTCTTTCAGAGTGAAATACATCTTATGGAGACTGACCGGAAGGAAATAGAGGAGATATCCTTTTAAAACTTCTTTTTGCGCGAAATAGCGAACGGGCCTTTCTTCTTCACCAAAGGTAAAGAGGCTCGAGGCAGAAACAATAGCACGCCTGATTTCTTCCTGAGCAGGCGTACGACGCCCAAAGAGATAATGTGGAATGACCGTGTCTAATTCTTGAAAAAGCGTGCTCATTCCTCTATCCTGGGTTTTGTTTTCCGTGTATTATAAAATTATACATGATGACTTTTTGAAAGCGAGTGGGAATCATGAAGAGATTGTACCGTTCTCGGAAAGAGCGAGTTCTGGGAGGTGTGTGTGGGGGGATTGCTGAGTACCTGGAAACGGACCCAACCATTGTTCGGTTGATCGCGGTGTTATTCATTCTTCTTGCCGGAAGTGCAATTGTGGCATATCTTATCGCCTGGATTGTGGTTCCAGAGAAACCCAAAGAAGAGGAGGTTGAGCTTCCTGAAGGAAGTCGTAATAGCCAAGACGAGGAGAAGAAAAATAATCGCCAGATTCTGGCCTGGATTCTTCTTGTAATTGGTATTCTCTGGCTTTCCCAAACCTTTTCTCACTTCTTTATCCGTTTTATTCCCCATCCGGGACAGATTCTTTTTCCACTCATTTTGATTGTGGGAAGTGTAGTTCTTCTTCTGAAACGATAAGGTTCTGGCGGAGAGCATGCGATGCGTCGTCGGGGGACCGTAATTGACGTTTGCGGAATGTACGCTCAGGTGAAAATGGAAAAAGGTGTTTCCTGCGGGGAAGAGGGCTGTCCGTTCAACACTTCTTGGATCGATGATTCGCAAAGTGATTTTTACGTGGTTAATGCTCGCAATTGCATTGGTGCTTCGAAGGGTGACGAGGTTCTGGTTGAACTTCAGGATTCCACAGCCCTTGCCACGGCTTTTCTGGTGTACCTTTTTCCTGTGGTCGGAGTTTTGGTTACGTATCTGGTACTGCACCTGTTTGTGCGTTCCCCTCTCATCCTTACCTTAGGGGTAATAGGGAGTGTGATGACTTTTTTCTTTTTCATCCGTTGGATTGACCGTTCTTTTGCTCCTGACTACCAGATTGTTGAATTTTTCGATGCTGGAGGTTGCCACTCCTGTCCCCTGGTGCAGAGGGAAAAGCCCGATTCTACCTCACCTTCTTCCAGGTTCAAATAGGTTGCCCATTTTCTTGCTGGGGTTGATTGACAGAGTATTCCTGTTTCTATATAATTTAATTATCTCTATATGTTTTTTTCATATAAATGATGAAAAAGAAAAGAAGAGTCTCCAATGGTTGCCCAGGTTTTAAAATTGAACGTTTCTTTCGGCCCTGTCTCCTTCTTCTTTTAGCCCATGAACCATCTCATGGATATGAGCTTCTGGAGGAGATTCGCAAAACCTGGTTTCAGAATGAAATGTGTGACGGGGGATTGGTGTACCGGAGTTTGCGTAGGATGGAAGAGGAAGGTCTGGTGCGTTCGGAATGGACCATGGGCAGTTCTGGGCCGGCAAAACGGGTGTACTACATCACCGAAAAAGGACACGCTGCGCTCCGGTCCTGGGTTGTCCATATTCAAAGCCAGCTAAAACGATTTGAGGCCTTCCTCAGAAAATATGAGGAACTGCTTTCTGAAAAAAGGGGGAAAACACCGTGAAAGACCCTTCAGTACCAATTTTTTATGGTCTTGCTCTGACCTGGCTTTTGGTGTCTTTGGTAAAGGATAAAAAGAAGGCCGTTCAGGCTCTGTGGCGAGCTTATCGGAGTTTTCTTTTTATCCTTCCTCCCTTTGCCGTGATGATATTGCTCATTTCATGTTTGGTGGTTTTTTTACCGAAAGAAACTATTGTTACCTACATAGGAGAGAAAAGTGGTTTTGTAGGGTATTTCATTGCTTCAATGGTTGGTTCGGTTACCCTTATTCCCGGTTTTGTGGCTTTTCCGCTGGCCAAGGTGCTCCTAGAGAATGGTGCCGGGATTGCCCAAATGGCGGTTTTCATTTCTACATTGATGATGGTCGGAGTGGTAACGGCACCTCTGGAGTCACAGTACTTCCGTTTTCATGCTACCTTATGGAGAAATCTGCTGGCCTACTTCTATTCCTTCGTCATTGGGTACAGTGTTTACCTGTTCGTGAGGTGATAAGGCAAGATGAAAAGGAAGGGTTTGAACTCGTATTATGGTTTTCTGGTGGTTCTGGCGGTGTGTCTTGGGATTACCGTCTATATGCCATCCTGGGGAAGAAAAATCTTTGCCGTGGCGTTTCAAAATACCCTTTTTATGCTTGGTGTGATTCCTCCGATTTTTGTTTTAACGGGCCTTTTTGATGTTTGGGTCCCTAAGGAAAAGGTGATCAAAAAATTGGGTGACGCATCAGGATGGTTGGGTATTGGAATCGCCGTTGCCCTCGGAGCCTTTGCTGCTGGTCCCCTCTATGCAGCGTTTCCCGTGGCTGAGGTTTTACTCAAAAAAGGGGTGAGTCTGCGGAATGTGTGGGTCTTTCTTGGGGCATGGTCGACGATGAAAATTCCCATGCTCCTTTTTGAGGCTCAAAGTCTGGGGGTACGTTTTGCACTCACTCGATATGGAATGTCTTTTGGGGGAGTTCTGGTGATTGCTTTTCTCCTAGAACGTCTGGTTTCTCTGGAAGAGCAAAACGAAATTCGGACTCGTTTCAGCGTATAGAAAACGAGAAAAGGGTCTTTCCTGGAGTATAATGAAGGTAAACTCAGAATGGAGGTGTTTTTATGCCTTCAGTAGCGATACACTCTGGGATACACTGGATAGGAGTGAATGATCATACTACCGACCTTTTTGAGGGTCTGTGGCCGATTACCCAGGAAGGAGTTTCGTACAATTCGTATCTGGTCATGGATGAAAAAAAGGCCATTGTTGACCTTGCCAAATCCCTTAAGGTGGACGAATACTTGAGGCGAGTTGAGGAGTCTTTGGAAATTTCTCAAATTGACTATATCATCCTGAACCATCTTGAACCTGACCACACCGGGATTCTCAAGGTATTATGGAAGATGGCTCCACGGGCAACGTTGCTCTGTTCGCCTCAGGCAAAAATGATGGTTTCGGCATTTTATGGAATTACTGACCGCATCCGGGTGGTGAAGGACGGTGAGGAAATTCCTCTGGGTGAGAAAACACTCAAATTTTTTCTGACCCCCATGGTTCACTGGCCAGAGACCATGATGACCTATGAGAAAAGTTCACAGGTCCTCTTTTCCTGTGATGCTTTTGGAGGATACGGGGCGCTGCAGGGTGCTATTTTCGATGACGAATGTGGTGACTTTGATTTCTATCAGCAAGAGTCCCTTCGCTACTATGCCAACATCGTGGCAAAATTCAGCACTATGGTGCTCCGGGCCATTGAAAAGCTTTCCAGTTTGCCAGTTTCAATTATTGCTCCTTCCCATGGGCTTATCTGGCGCAAGCAACCGAGCCTCATTGTGGAGCTCTATCGTCGCTGGGCGACCTACGCTGAGAGTGGTGGAGAAAAAGAAGTAACGCTGGTGTATGGCTCGATGTATGGAAATACCGAAGCCATGATGGATGCACTTGCCCAGGGGATTGCTGAAAGTGGCGTAAGGGTGGAAATCTTTGATGTGCGGAGGCACCATGTGAGTTATATCCTGCCGTCACTCTTAGTGCGCAGGGGGGTGGTGGTTGGTGCACCCACTTATGAGAATGGTCTTTTCCCTTATATAGTCCATTTGCTGGATCTTGCTGAGCGAAAGAGCATAAAACACAAAAAGGCGCTCTATTTCGGGAGTTTTGGCTGGTCTGGTGGAGCTAAAAGAGAATTTGAGAAGTTTGCCAGTCAGCTGAATTGGGAAGTCGTGCAATCCTTTGAGTTTCAGGGTAGTGGAAAACCAGAAGACTTTCATCGGGCGGTGGAATTAGGTCGGGAATTTGGCCAGTTGATACGTGGTTTATAATAGGAATAACGAAAAGAAGGAAAAGGAGGAGTTGCGATGTTAAGTCAGAAGCTGGAACAGGCAGTGAATGAGCAGATTAAAAATGAACTCTATTCTGGATATCTGTATTTAGCCATGGCTGCTCAGTGCGAATCGATGAACCTGGGTGGTTTTGCCCACTGGCTGAAGGTCCAGGCTAAAGAAGAACTGGGGCATGCCATGAAACTCTATGATTTTGTCAATGACCGGGGCGGAAGAGTGGTGTTGGAGGCTATTGATAAGCCACCAGTAGAGTACAAGTCCCTTCAGGAGATGTTTGAGGCGGTCTATAAGCATGAGCAAAAGGTTACTGGACTCATCAATGCGCTCTATGAGATGGCCAAAGTGGAAAACGATTATCCATTGCAGGTTCATCTTCAGTGGTTTATCGACGAGCAGGTGGAAGAGGAGAAAAATGCCGTTGAGATTTTGGCTAAGCTCAAGCTGGTTGGTGAAAGCGGAAATGGGTTGATGATTCTGGATAAAGTCATGGGGGAACGAGAAGGATAGAAGACGGGGCCAGGCCCCGTCTTCTACTTCCGATAGGAAATAGCGCGGGCCAAAGCAATCAGCTCTCCGTCTTCATTGTGTACTTCAATGTCGTAGATGCCAGTTTTTCGGGTGAGTGCCACTTCCCGGCAGAAAGCGGTGAGGAATCGCCCCTGGGCGGGTCGAATGTAATGGACAGTGATGCTCATCGCCACCGCGTCTTCAAGATGTGAATTGCATGCCATTTCGAAGGCTTCGTCAATGAGGGAGAAAATCGCCCCGCCATGAGTGAGTTGGAAGATGTTGTGTAAATCTGGTTTGAGTTCCATTTTGATTCGAGCGTACCCCTCAGCTAACTCTTCCAGTTCAAAACCAAAGAGCCTTGCGTATGGTTCTTGAGAGAACCGTTCTTTGAGCATTTCGATCTTTTCCATAGTATCCCTCTTCGAAGCGTAATCAGGATGAATGCTCTAGGTCTTCGAGGTTGCAGGCATGGGACTCCAAAATTTCAGTGGCTTCCTTAAGCCCGATTGTTTTGGGATAGACCTCTTTGCAGAGCTTTCCGTCAATGAGCTCAATGACCCGGTCAGCTTGGAGGGCCACGTCCCGGTTGTGGGTTACCATGACCATGGTCATGTTTGATTCATGCCGGATTTCGGCAAGGAGTTCAAGGACTTGTTCCCCAGTTTTGGTATCCAGAGCTCCGGTGGGTTCGTCAGCTAAGATGAGTTGCGGAGAATTGAGCAGTGCTCGAGCGATGGCCACTCGCTGTTGCTGACCCCCGGAGAGGAGGTTGATCCGTTTTTTGATGGCTTCCTTAAGACCGACCCGT
>JBDIWM010000010.1 GCA_039638595.1 Atribacterota bacterium | reverse complement strand
GGTGCTCCTTGTTCCTCTTCTTTTTACTTTCTGGATGAGCTTTCAACATATGCCTATCGGCAGACCCCCGACTTTCGTGGGGGTGAAGAACTTTGCTCGTATTTTTCAGGATCCTCTTTTTTATCACAGTCTCCAGCGCACTATCCTTTATGCTTTTCCGGCCGTGGGCATCAAGGCAATAATCGGTCTTGCTGTGGCGCTTTTCCTCAATCAGAAGTTCTGGGGAAGAGGGATTTTGCGTGGGATTGCCATTATTCCCTATGCTCTACCGCTTTTTGTGGTCTGTGTGCTTTTCTGGTTTGTGTACGATTACCGAGGAGTTGGGAATTTTCTCCTGCGCCTTCTACGATTACAGCCAATTCACTGGTTGAGTTATCGGTATGCTATGCCCTCTATTATTCTCGTTAATGTCTGGCATGGTTGGCCCTTTTTCTATCTGGGATTTCTGGCTGGACTGCAATCTATCCCTCTGGAGCTCTATGAATCGGCTGAGATTGATGGGGCATCAGCATTGGATCAATTTATCACTATCACATTACCTCTTTTGGCTCCAGTATTCTGGATTGTATGTGGGTTATCCCTCATGTGGACTATGGGAGACTTCGTCACTCCCAAAATGATGACCGGAGGTGGCCCAGCTGATGTGACGCTCACCATTCCCATTGCCATTTATAAAATTGCCTTTCTTCTGGGTTTAAATTATCCCCTGGCCTCTGCGTATGCGGTGGCCATTCTTCCCATTTTTGTCGTTCTCATCTATCTTACGGTACGGAGGCTGGAGTGAAAACGATGAGAAAGAGAGGAAAGAAATTTTGGCGTATTGTTGCAGCTCTTCTTTTAATTTTTTGGGTGTTTTTCCCCGTATATTGGGTATTGAAAACGTCATTTGCTCCGGAGGGCGAAGTCTGGGGTATTGGAATACCTCGTAATCCCACGCTTCAGAACTTTCGTGATATTTTTACCATGAGGCGAGGCAGTATGGTGGAAGTCACTGGTACCATGCTGAGTATTTCGCCAACCATTGTGACACCCCTGCGGAATACCCTTTTTGTGGCCGTTCTGGCCGTATTCCTCACCATGGTGGTGAGTAGCGTTGCCGCTTTTAACCTTTCCCGTTTTGGGTACCGGGGCAAGCGTATTGTGTCCTCTTATATTCTTTTTGCCTACGTTTTTCCTCCCTTTATTCTCATGGTGCCTATTACCGTCGTGATGCGACGCCTGGGGTTGTACGATTCTTTGTGGGGTTTGACGCTCGCTCACCTTGCCTACACCATTCCCTTTGCCACCTATATGTTGCGAGGGTACTTCATGGGTATTCCCCAGGAACTCGAAGAAGCCGCGCAGGTGGATGGATGCTCCCGATTTCAATCCTTTGTACGCGTCACTTTGCCTCTCGCAGCCCCGGGGTTGGTGACGGTGGCCATTTTCTCATTTGTCCTTTCGTGGGGAGATGTGATCTTTGCCACTGTACTTTTGAATACCCAGGACCAGTATACGCTTCCCATCCACATTGGTTTCTTTCTTTGGGGAGGAGAAATCGTTGACCCGGGAAGACTTGCAGCCACAGCGCTTGTAGCTGGTCTTATTCCTGCTTTTCTTTATATCGCCATCCAGCGTTTCGTTCAGATGGGCCTTGTGGCGGGAGCGGTGAAGGGATGAAAGTGCTCATCACCCCTAGCCTTTTTGGTCAGTATTCGAGGGCGATAACAATACTTGAAGAGGCGGGCCTTAAACCCGTTTTTCCACCGTACCAGCATCCCTTAACCGAAGAACAGCTCATGGAGATTATTCCTGAGTTTTCCGGATTCATCGTGGGTCTTGACCCGGTCACTGAGCGGGTTCTTGAGCGAGCTTTGCATCTTCGGGTGGTGGCCAAGCACGGGGTTGGAGTGGATAATATCGATGTGCCTGCAGCAACAAGAAGAGGAGTCATGGTAGCCAACGCTCCAGGGAGTAACGACCAGGCAGTAGCAGAGTTCACCTGGGGGTTAATTTTGGCTTTGGCTCGTTCATTTCCTGTAGCTTTTAATATGATTCAAAAACGACAGTGGGGACGTGTCATAGGGATAGAACTTTTCGGAAAAACCCTGGGGATTCTTGGAACTGGGCGTATCGGAAAGAAAGTCGCTCGTTTTGGAGTGTGCTTTGGTATGCGAGTTCTCGCTTATGATGAAATGCAGAACCTGGAATTTGCGCAACAGTTTGGTATCACGTATACATCACTTGAAGTGGTTCTTCAAGAGAGCGATTTTCTCACCATCCATTTGCCGCTGACGGACAAAACCCGGGGTCTCTTGGGAATACGGGAACTGGCCCTGATGAAAGAGAACGCCTGTCTTGTGAACACCGCTCGTGGTGGAATCGTCGATGAAGAGGCTCTTTTCACCACCCTTAAAGAAGGGAAGATTAAAGGAGCTGCACTCGATGTGTATGCTGTGGAACCCCCATGGGGGAATCCGCTTTGTTCTTTGCCTAATGTTATCTGCACGCCTCATACGGCGTCAGACAGCGTCGAAGCTCTGTGTCGGATGGATGAGATTTCAGCGGAAAATGTTATTCGGGTTTTGCAGGGAAAAAAACCACTCTTTTCCGTGAATGCAAACTCTATGGAAGGGGGATAAACAGTGTCGATTCTTGTGACTGGTGGATATGGACTGCTTGGTTCCTGGGTGGGGTTTTATCTGGGGAAGGAAGGGGAGAAGGTTATTCTTTTTGACCTTCGAAAACGGGATCTTGACTATGTAGAGGAGGTCAAAGAAAACCTTATCTTTTTTCGAGGGGATGTGTTGAATTTTCCTCATCTTGTACAGGTTGTCCGGGACCATCCCGATGTGGAAGGAATTATCCATACTCCGGCAGCCATGGCTACTCCAGAGTACTGGGGTAATCCTTACCAGGGAACGATTTTGAATCTGGTGGGTACTCTGAATGTTCTGGAATTAGCCCGCTTGTATCGCATTCCTAAGGTACTCTATGTGAGCTCTGGAGCGGTATACGGGGAAACCAGGGATAATCCTCGGGAAGATACCCACCCAGTTTTCCCTTCCGACCTTTACGGAGCCAGCAAAGGTGGAGCAGAATTTCTCACCCTCCAGTATGGGAAACACTACGGACTCGATGCTAGGGTTGTGCGTCCCTATTTCTTTTTTGGTCCCGGGCTTTTACCCTCAGAGTCGACTTTTCTCTTTCGTAACCTGCTTGGGCCATTAGAAGGTCTGGAGGGTCTTTCCTTAGACAAGGGAAGTGATCAGAAATTAGGTTTCACCTACGTGAAAGATACCGCTTGGGGGACAGTGCTTGCGTATAAAAAGGAACATCCCCGCTTCCAGGTTTTCAACATTGCCAGTGAAGAGGCTACCAGTTTTGTGATTCTGGCCGAGTTGGCCCGTAAATATAGTGACCATCCCACCGAAGTTCGTATCGGTCCTGGGAAACTTTTCCCTCGAGGGGAAACCCTCGATATTTCCCGTGCCAAAGAAGAGCTCGGTTTTTCGCCCCGTTATCGGATCGAGGAAGCCGTGGTTGAGTACGCCCAGTGGGTTCGGGGAGAGTTGAATCGCCGAAAAGAGAAAATGGAGAAAGCGTAGTTCGACGTAACCTTCGAAAGGGGAAGCACCATGGAAACTCGACCCTGTATCGCCATGATAGGAAGCAACATGATGGACCTTGTCACGTATTATGGTGAACGATTTCTCCGGTTCGGTGAAACCGTCTTGGGAAGAGAATTTGAAAATCGGATTCGGTGGTAAAGGTGCCAACCAGGCAATGGCCGTAGCCCGCCTGGGTGGGGAGGTGATTCTTCTTACCGCAGTAGGCGATGATTTGTTTGGCCCCCTGGTGCGGAAAAATTTTGCCCGGCAGGGTATCGATACCCGTTATGTGAAGGTGTTGCCAGGAAAAACAAGTGGTGTTGCTCCCATTTTTGTGAATCTCAAAGGTGAAAACAGCATTTTTATTATTCCTGGGGCCAATTTCTTTCTTGAACCAGAAGATGTGGAAAGAGCAAAGCAAGACCTTGCTCGAGCTTCGTTTTTCCTCTTGCAACTTGAAATCAAGTTGGAAACAGTGTATCGTGCCATTACCTTGGCACGGGAGCTCAACTGCCGGGTGATTCTCAACCCTGCTCCGGCTCAAAAACTTGATTTCAGGCTTCTGGAGAGTATTTTTTTATTCCTTCCCAATGAAACTGAGCTTCAGAATCTTCTTGATTTACCTTCAACCGGGTACAACGAGGTGAAGAAAGGCATCAGAATTCTGCTTCAGAGGGACATTGAAAATGTTCTTTGAACCTTGAAGGAACGGGGATCGGTCTTGGGAAATTAGCAGGGTTTGTGGTGGTTTTCTCCCTATGAGGTCACTCCAGTAAATACGATTGGTGCAGGCGACGCCTTTTTGGGATCTTTAGCCTTCTTTCTTGCTAAGGATTATCCCTTGGAAGAAGCGATTGACCGTGTTTCAGCTTATGCTGCTCTGTCCGCTACCCGGCGGGGAACACAAAAATCTTTTCCCTCTCAGGAAGAGTTCGTAGAGTGGTTAAAAGGGGTGCGTAAGAGGAGGAATTAATTTTTACCCCTTCACGGCGCCCAGGGTTAACCCCCGCACCAGGTATCTCTGGAGGATGGTGGCAATGACGATGATGGGAACGCCCGCTACGATTGATACTGCTGAAATTGCTGCCCATAAAATTTCGCGCCCCCTGATAAGTCCGGCAATATTGATGGTGATGGGAACCGCTTTAGAGCACCCCAGAATCAAGGCAAAGAGGAACTCATTCCACGAAAACATGAAACAGAAAAGAGCTGTAACCACCAGTCCCGGTGTAACCAGGGGCATGGCAATCTGGATAAACGCTCCCAATCTCCTACAGCCATCCAACAGTGCGGTTTTTTCAAGTTCGGGAGTGAGCTCTTCAAAGAAACTCTTCATCATCCATACAGCTCAAGGGAGATTCATTAAAAGGTGTGTGAAGATGAGAGCCTGGTCGGTGTTGAGCCACCGCAAAGAACGAAAAAATGAAAAGGGGTAAGATTGAGGCAATGGAGGCATCATCGAACCGAAAGAATCTAAAAAGCGAGGTTTTCACCTCCGATATGGAATCGGGCTAAAGAGTAAGCCCCGAGAGCCCCAGGGTAATAGAAAGAAAAGTAGTGAAAGCAGCAATAATAAAGTTGTCTCGAATTCCTCTGGTTCCCCCTAATCTCATCCCTTGAAGATAGTGTTCAAGGTTAAAGAACTGAGGGATAAAGACGGGGGATAGGTAAAGTATTCTCCTTTATCTTTGAAAGAAGTCATCACATTCCAGACAAAAGGGCTGAGGACTATACCGAGGATAACAAAGATTCCTATGAAGATGGCATAACGAAGATTGTCTTTCATCCGGTTTCCCTCCCTTTCCAGGATTTGAGGAAAATATTGGCGATGATGACGATAATGGCTAGCTGAAAATACGCCATGGACGAAGCGTAACCCATGCTGAAGTATTTAAACCCTGTAAGGTAGTTGTAAAAGGTAATGGTTTCAGAACTCTGTCCGGGTCCGCCCATGGTGAGGAGGGCAACAAGGTCAAAGATTTTGAAAGCATCCATAACTCGGATAAGTATGGCAATAGTCATGACCTGACGTAGAAGAGGCAAAACTACCCATAAGAAGGTATTCCAGCGGGTAGCTCCATCGACTCTGGCTGCTTCATAGAGTTCGTCGGGAATGGCCTGCAATCCGGCAAGGAGGGTGATCATTACAAAAGGGGTCCACTCCCAGATATCAGCGAGAATAATGGAGTAAATCGATACCTGGTTACTACCTAACCAGTTAATCGTGCTCAGGTTCAGGCGTTCCAAAAGGAAATTTAACGGACCGTACTAGTAGTGATAGATGATTTTCCAGATACACCCGACCACCACTGGAGAAATCATCATGGGAAGGAGAAAAAGCGTCACCACCAGGTTTCTTACCCGGAAAGTGTGGTTGAGGAGGAGTGCCAGGATAAGCCCCAGAAGAAATTGTGAACCAACCTCAAGAAGAAGCTCAAGTCCAGTATTATTGAGAGCACTCCACAAACGAGCATCAGTAAAAAGGCGAAAGTAATTCCTCACCACGATAAAAGTACGAGGTGTGCCGCTACCAATATCCCACTGGCACAGACTGAGATAAAAAGAATAAATCAAGGGAAAAACGGAAATCGCCAGAAGAATTGCAATCACCGGAAGCGCAAAGAAAAGGGCAGTGAAATGTATCCTTCTTTTCTTCATCCTGGTCCCCTCCGAAAAAAACCAGGTGGGAGTATCCACCTGGTTTCAGGATCCATCTTATTCCCAGAGACCGGCAGCCCTCCATCCTTTGACTATCTCTTGATACATTTTTTGCTGGTTTTCCTTCCCTAAGCGATTGAGGATTTCAGTCCAGGCCTTGGCTGCATCATCCAGGGCTTGCTTTGGTGTTTTTTCACCAGCAAGAGCCTGCTGATTTCCACACCTAAGGTTTCTTCATATTCCACTGTTCTAGGAAGGACCATCTCAGGGTATCCTTTTTCCATATTCTGCTGTACGCCAACCAGGTAAATCTTGGAATCTTCTACATTGGTAAACATCTCGTAGGCTTCGGGATGCGCAAAGTGTAAGTAGCGATAAGGATCAAGACCCGTCTCAGCAGTGGAGACATCATCAAGACTTGTTTCTACCGAGAGTACTGGATAACCTGATAAGCTTTCCAGGGGTCCTTGCTTTCTACAGCTACAGCCAGGACTCTTCCACAGGGCATGAGAGGTCGGAAATAAATGGTTCCGTCGTCCTTTTTCATTCCGGGAAAGTAGGAAACACTGATTTTACCCACAATTTTTGATTGGGCTGGGTCGGCCTCTTTCTTCTCCACACAGGGCCACTGTACCACCATGAAACAATCGCCTTGGAGGAAGATATCTTTCAGTTCTTCGTATCCATACGCCAACACATCCGGTAGGTAGTACTGGTGCATGGTCTTCATAATTTCCAGGGCTTTGACTCCAAATTCAGAATTGATGCCTGGCTCCATGGTGTCTTGGTTAAAATACACCCCTCCTAAGCTGGAGAAAATGTTTCCCCACCAGGCAAAGATCTGGTCTTTTTGTCCATAGTAGGCTGTTCCGTAGAAATCTCTTTCCAAAACTTGTCCTGCCAACTTATGGTCCTTCTTACGAGTGAAGAATTCGGCCACGTTGCGGAATTTATCCCAGGTTTCGGGGACTTTCAAATCATACCCATATTTGGCTTTAAATTTGGCTTTTTCTTCCTCGTTCTTCAGAAGGTCTTTACGATAATAGAGATTTAAGATATCTCCGTCATAGGGCAGAACATATATTTTTCCGCCATATTTGCAGTAGAAGTCCCGGTATCCGGGTGTGACATCGTTCATCTTGGGATTAAGCTTGGTGATAAATTCATCCAGCGGATAGAGCCATCCATTGGCAGCAAATTCAGCCAGGAATTTGGGGAATACAATCATAATGTCGTAAGCTCCGTTCTGTCCGATGAGTTCCATTTTTTTTCTCATACACTTCTCCAAAGGGAAGACCAATTACCTCGAATTCTACGTCAAATTTTTTCTTAAGACTCTATGCGTACCACTCGAATGGTTTCAAATTGTGGCCTGCGTCTCCGATCACAACCAGTTTCACAGCCTGAGCACCAGAAACCGCGCCAAGAAGGAAAAAAGACACCAGAAACAGTACAAACCAGCGTTTCATTGTGAACCCTCCCTATAAAATTTGTAATCTGATCATGTTTTGTAGCAAAAATTGTGAAAATGAAAAATTTTTATAACCCTGGCAGGAATTCCTGTGCACAAATTTGTTTGTTCAACTACAATAGTGGAGAAGGGAGGTTGACAGATGGGCAGTGTAAAAGACCTTATCGTTCTTGCCTCACCCCTGGAGGACACAGCAGGAAAGGGTAAATTCCTCTTTTCAGACCGCTATTCTGTCTTTGACTGGGGGGAAATGCCTGATCACATTCCCCACAAAGGGGAATCGCTGTGCCTCATCGGGGCGCACTTTTTCGAAAAACTCGAAAAAATGGGTATCAGAACCCATTATCTGGGTCTCGAAGAAGAGGGGAAAATAAAAAGGCTCTCCGAGCTGGAATCACCATCTTCGATCATGGTGGTGCAGTTGTTTCGGGTTGTTGTCCCTTCTCAAATTCAAGGTCACTACGACTATGGCCTTTACCAGGATGTCCAGGGCAATTTTCTTCTTCCCTTTGAATTCATTTATCGTCACACGCTTCCGGAGGAATCGAGTTTTCTTCGGCGCCTGCGGGAAGGGAAGATCACTCTTGCTGAATATGGTCTGAAAGAGATACCCGAGTCTGGAAAACCCCTCCCCTTTCCGATTCTCGATGTTTCCACCAAACTCGAGGAACAGGACCGATACCTCACCTGGAACGAAGTTATTCAATTTGGTATCATTTCCCTGGAAGAGGTCACACAAATTAAGAACCTGCTCCGTGTGGTGGGTAATTTTATCGCTCGAGAAGTTCAGCGCATCGGTTTAACCAATGAAGATGGTAAAATTGAATTCGCTATGGATGGTAATCGGAACCTTGTTCTCGTGGATGTCCTCGGTACCCCCGATGAATGTCGCTTTACCTACCAGGGCTTCGAGGTCAGCAAAGAAATAGCCCGCTCATTTTATCGCAAAACTCCCTGGTACGAAGAAATCCAGAAAGCCAAGACAGAACGTCCTACCGGCTGGAAGGGCCTGGTTAAAAGTGTACCTCTACCTTTACCTTCTCCACTCCTTGATCTCATTAGTTTCCTCTATCAGCGCATTGCTATGGACCTTACTAACCGAGAATGGTTTCCTGGGGTTCCTTCTCTGGAGGAAATTGTTGATAAAATGAAACGGCTGATTTAAAATGAATACAGGTGCGCCCGTAGCTCAAAGGATAGAGCAGCGGTCTCCTAAACCGCAGGTTGAGGGTTCGACTCCCGCCGGGCGCACCAGGGGTTAGGGAGGTTTTTGCATCAGGCTTTGAGCCAATTTCCATTTCTATTTCCCTTCTTATAAGACTGTAAGACTCAAACGGGTTAGTAGCCTTCTTGTTTCTGCAAGCTTTCCTTCATGCTTTCAAGGCTTACTTGCAGTTCTTCTGTGGTGCGAATTGCTTCGAAAGAGACGGCGACGAATTCTTCACCTTTCCGTAGTCCATCCTGAATTGTTTGCCAGAGCCGGTACGCTAAGCGGTATTTACCTTCTTTGGTTGCTTCAGCATTGACAATGAGTTCTACCCGCGAGAACGGAGTAGTCCTGTAGAACCATTTGAGGTAATCTGGGTACAGGGATAGAAATGCATTGAGAATTTCTTCTGACGCTTCTACTTTATCTTTGACAGAAGATACGGCTGGAGTCGAACGAGAGGTGGTTGAAGTGGGAGCTGGCATTATCATTCTTAATAGGGCTTCCTGGCGGAGGCGCACAAGATCCTCTGCCGCGTCTTGCCAGAGGGCTGTAGCGATGACATCTTTATTCTGGATTAAAATTTCCTGCTGAAAACGGAATTCCAGGGTATCCGTCCAGAATTGATCAATTTGGGAACGCAGGTATTGTTCTGTTTTTGTCCCGATAGTTTGTGCGTCGTAACCTTTTTGGTGAAGTAGTTCTCGATACATAGCATCTCGAATCATATAGTATCCGCTGTTCCATCTTGCGGTAGCCATTTCAAGGGAAGCTGTTGTCTACCTGTTTCCAGTCATAAGGCGCGATGAACGATAATTCTGGTAAGTGGACTCATCAAGGGCAGGAATGAAGACATAGTCCCGAATGGCTTCCAGGCTTGTTTTGTATGCCTTGGCTGCGTTTATAAAAGTTTTGAATGGGCCAGATAAGAGTGCCGAGCGCGATGCATCGGCAGAACGGCTCAAGAGTTCCACAATTGCTTCCCCATCCCGGGCGCTAACGAAAAGGTGGAGCATCTTTACTGTAAATGCTGTGCGTTTTAGGTTCACAAAAAGGGAGGGAACCTCCTCATAAAGGAGCTCCAAGATATCCTTAGATAGGCCAGTCAAGCGGGCGGTTTCATCGATAACTTCATCCTGAGAAATTTCCGTGGTTAGAGGAAACGCAGGAAAACCACAGAAGAAGCCTAACAGAAACACAAGGAAAAAAGCGAATTTTTTCAAATGGCATTCCTCCTTAAAAGTCATTTTAGTTCGGGAGGATGAAAAAGTTAAAAAAATCTTAGACCACCTTGCGGTGAAAAGAGGTCTTGTGCCGTTGTGTACAAACTACAGGAGAAAAATGAATCTCCTTGAGGAGCAATCATACCAAGTTTGAAAAATCTGGTGAGCCGTGAAGGAGTCGAACCTTCGACACCCGGATTAAAAGTCCGGTGCTCTACCAGCTGAGCTAACGGCCCACCTATTCAGCTTTGAAAATATAGCTTAAAAACACAGTGCTGTCAATATTTTTCCAAAGTGAATTCAACAATCTTACGGGGGACGCGAAAAGCTGGAGTAAAGAGGAGACCATGACCTGCTGGAAACCAGCGAAGCTGTTTGGGGGACGAGGCGACATCGTAAAGGTCAAAGTTGCATTTTTGCGGTACGATGTCGTCAGGGGTGGCGTTAAGGAAAAGAAACGGTTCAAAGGGGGCGAAATTACGCAGGGCTTCGTGCAGGGGGATTCGTTCTTTCAAGAGGTGATAACGGATTTCAACAATGGAATCGAGCATGCTTTCTTGGACCAGGGTTTCGAAGTTTCCTCCACCAACGATAAAGATAGCCTTTTGAAAGCGCTGGTATGTGCTACAAACGGTTACCCCCAAGATGGCACCGAGGCTTACTCCTACAAAAGAGAGCTTACTTCCATCGATTTCATCATACGTTTCAAGGAATTGGAGGGCGTAGAGCGAGTTTTCGAGAGTCCTCTTAAATGCCTGAAAGTCGTCTTCAAAGTCACAGGACAAGATGTCTTTTCCTTTTTGTTGTCGTTTACCGTGGTATTCCATATCGATGGCCAAAGCTGCAAAACCATTTCGGGCCAGTTCTTGGGCCAGAGGGAGGAGATTTTCTTTGCTACCCCGATAAGAGTGGAGGAAGAAAAAGGTAGGATAAGGAGGCGGAAACCTTCGAGGTTTTAAAAACAGGGCAGGAAGACGGGGTACGAGTTCCAGGCGAAAGATGGTGTAGTGATTGTGTTCTTTATATACGGTAGCGTTGAGGGAAAGGTGGATATCCCCATTTCTTGTTATGGTCACCTCGTATAGACTTTTGCTATAATTTTTCTGTAGCGACGATGACGATATTATACCAGATTTATTCCGAATGGCATTTTGATAAAATAAGTACTGGGAAAGGAGGTGAGAGAGGACTACAAAAGGTGTTCCTTCGAAAGAGATTTATCAAAAGATGAGAAGGAGGCGAACAGCATGAAAAGGGTTATTGGGTTAACGTTAATTTTTGTGTTTTTGGCAATGATTTCTCTTAGTGGAGTTGCTTGGGCGGCAAAGTATCGTTTTACTTTTATTTCGCATGCTGGAGAAGAAAATCCTTTCTGGGCGGCAGTATATCGAGGAGCACAGGATGCTGCCAAACTTCTCAACGTTGATTTTATGTTTGTGCGGCCCAAAGAAGAGGGGGATCTTCCCGCGCAACTTGCTCAGTTTGAAGCGGCACTGGCACAAAAACCGGATGGAATTATCGCTACCATCCCACATCCTGAAATGTTTGATGCAGTGATTAAAAAGGCTCTCGAGGCGGGTATTCCGGTAATCTGTTCGAACACTGATGACCCAGAAGGAGCTCAAGGAAACGCGAGGTTGTCCTACGTTGGACAAGATCTTGTTCAAGCGGGATACTTCTTAGCTAAGAAAGTAACTGAGGGTCTTCCGACGGGAGAAAAATATCACTTTTTGATCAGTGTTGGTGGACCGGGTTTAGTATGGGCAGAGCAACGGGCTAAAGGGATTACCCAGTATCTGGACGAAGTGGGGTACACATACGAGCGCTTGGATACGACCATGAAAATGGATGTGGCTCAGTCTCGAATCCAGGCATATCTCCAGGCCAACCCAAAAACCAAGGGAGTCATTGCTGTGGAGTACAACCATGCTTCGGCAGCAAAAGCGGCAAAGAATTTAGGATATAAGCCTGGAGAGCTCGCGATAGGAGGATTTGATCTTGTACCAGAAGTTCTGGCAGAAATTAAGAGTGGGTATATCAAATTGACGATTGACCAGCAACCATATCTTCAGGGATTTTTACCTGTTGTCCAGCTGTATCTCATGAAGGAATATGGCCTGAGTGCCTGGGATGTAAACACGGGTAACGCTGTGGTTGATGCATCCAATGTGGATCTCGTTTTGGAACTTTCGCAAAAACGAGTTCGTTAAAAGGCCAGTAGAGGGAGGAATCATTCCTCCCTCTTTCTTTTTAAAGGAGTGTTGAGATGAGGAAATCTTCCTTGGTTTTGAGCTTGAAGAAAGCGTTGCTTCTTCGGGAAACCAGTAGTCTCATTATGTTGTTTGTGGTAATTATCGTCTTTTTTTCCATTGCGCCGCTTTTTTTGAGTAAAGAAAATGTCGGTGTGGTGCTTGAAATCATCCCAGAGCTCGGTATTGTTGCACTGGGTGTGACCATGCTCATGATTACGGGGGAATTTGACCTTTCGGTAGGGTCTATTTTTGCCTTTTGCCCCATTATGATGGCGCTTTTTATGGACTGGGGTATGAACCCAGTTCTAGCGGTCCTTTGTGCCCTGATCATTGGTGCCAGCCTTGGGGCGTTGAATGGTTTTGTTACCTTAACCTTTGGTATTCCTTCTTTCATCACCACGCTTGGAGCTATGCTTATCTGGCGAGGGGGAGTATTGCTTCTCACTGGTGGCTGGCCTCCACCTTTTCCGGTGGGGATGTTTACCGGGGTACTGGTAGGAAAAATGGGAATTCTCCGAGTCTCACTTTTCTGGTTTGGGATTATTACCCTTATTCTCTGGTTTATCCTGGAACGGACTGATTTCGGAAACTGGATGTTTGCCAGTGGAGGAAACCAGACTGCTGCAAGAGCCATGGGCATCGATGTGAAACGGGTAAAACTGGTTAACTTTATGCTTTGTTCGCTTTTGGCTGGTTTCGCAGGCATTATTCAATCATTCCGTCTGGAGACCACCCTCCCTTCCATGGGAAGCGGTCTGGAAATGGAGGCTATTGCCGCCACCGTGATTGGTGGAACGGCATTGAGTGGGGGAGTGGGAACTCTAATTGGAACAGTTGTGGGATCGTTTCTCATTCGGATGATTGATAATGGCTTAATCATGGCCAGGGCTCCGAGTTACTGGTTTCGAGTTTTCATTGGGATCGCCACGATTCTGGCGGTGATTCTCAATATTTTTGTTCGAGAACGAGCGAAGAAACTGAGGTGCTAAGATGGAAGGTAGCGAATATTTGGTAGAAATGGTGAACATCCATAAATGGTTTGCAGGAGTTTGTGCTCTAAAGGGTGTAAACTTTGGGGTGCGATATGGTGAAATTGTGGGTTTGGTGGGAGACAACGGAGCCGGCAAGTCAACCTTAATCAAAATTCTTTCTGGCTTTTACCCCCCGGACATGGGGAAAATTATTTTTGAAGGAGAAGAACGGCATTTTACCTCCCCTCGAGAAGCCCGAGCACTTGGTATCGAAACCATTTATCAGGAAGCAGCAATGGTTCCTAAAATGAGTATTATGAGAAATATCTTTATGGGACGAGAACTCTCTCGGGTGAAGGTCGCTTCTTTGGGATATCTCGACATTGTTAAGATGGAGGTAGAATCCATGAGAGCACTCGAGGGTGTGGGCTTGCGATTGCGTTCACCGCATGCCTTGGTGGACGAACTTTCTGGTGGCCAAAGGCAAGGAGTCGCGATTGCTCGGGCAATGTATTTTAAATCAAAATTGGTCATTCTGGATGAACCGACCAATAACCTCTCGGTGAAGGAGTCGGAAAAGGTTCTAGAATTTATCCGGGAGTTGAAAAAACAGGGGATTTCGAGTATCTTTATCTCACATAATCTCTACCATGTGTATCCGGTAGCTGACCGAATTGTGGTACTGAGCCATGGCGAAAAAATTGGTGATTACCTTAAGGAGGAAACCTCGGTCGAGGAAATTACCAAGTTGATGATTTGACCTTAAAAAGAAAGGGATTAGATAGATGGTTGATACGCAGTTTCCCTCGTATAGTCTTGAAAATTCTGGTATTTTTTATCCTGGTAGGGTCTTTTACAACCTCTCTATCTCGGAATTATTGGAACACGCCATTCGAAAAGGAGAGGGTATTTTTTCCTCTACCGGGGCTCTGAATGTCTTGACCGGAAAATACACCGGTCGTTCACCCCAGGATCGGTATATTGTCGATGATTCCGAGGTGCATGACCGCATTGACTGGGGTAAGGTGAATATACCAGTATCTGAAGAAATATTTGAACGATTATATGCGAACCTCTGTGCTTATCTTCAGGGAAGGGATGTGTACGTTTATGATGGGTTTGTTGGAGTTGACCCCAGATACCGGGTGCCGGTTCGTTTTATTAACGAATACGCCTACCAGAATGTGTTTGTACAGAATATGTTTTTACGGGCTACGAGGGAAGAGTTGAGTACTTTCCAGCCAGGATTTACTGTCATCTGTGCCCCTTCGTATAAGGCTAATCCAGCCAAAGACAGAATTCGTTCTGAAGCATTTGTAGTCATCAATTTTAGCCGGAAGATGGTCATCATTGGGGGAACGTCCTACGGAGGAGAGATAAAGAAAGCTATTTTTACGGTTATGAATTTTTTGCTCCCTTTTCAAGGGGTTTTCCCCATGCACTGTTCGGCAAACGTGGGCGAAAAAGGGGATGTGGCAATTTTCTTTGGACTTTCCGGAACCGGCAAGACATCACTTTCTGCAGATTTAACTCGTCGTCTGATTGGTGACGACGAACATGGATGGTCGGAACATGGGATTTTCAACTTTGAGGGGGGATGTTATGCCAAGTGCATCAATCTCTCCCGGGAAAAAGAACCCCAGATCTGGGATTCCATCCGTTATGGGGCCATCATGGAAAACGTGGTCGTGGATCCGGAAACTCGCCGTCCTGATTACAGTGATGCCCGGTATACGGAAAATACCCGGGTGAGTTACCCCGTAGAATTCATCCCCAATGCGCTGATTCCGGGGATGGCTGGACATCCTCAGGTGGTCATTTTCCTGACCGCGGATGCCTTTGGAGTGATGCCACCGGTTGCCAAGCTCGATAAGGAGCAGGCGGTATCCTATTTTCTTCTGGGATATACCAGCAAATTGGCTGGAACTGAACGGGGTATCATTGAGCCACAGACGACGTTCTCGGTGTGTTTTGGAGCACCGTTTGTGCCACTTCGGCCACAGGTCTATGCCCAAATGCTTGGGAAACGTATTGAAAAATATTCACCTCGGGTGTATCTGGTCAATACTGGCTGGATTGGAGGGCCGTACGGCATTGGAAAACGAATTGATATCGACCATACCAGAACCATTGTGCGTTCTATTATCGATGGGAGCATCGAGCATGTACCGTTTGAAAGGGAACCAATTTTCCACCTTTTAATTCCCGGAGAATTACCTGGAATTCCTGCTTCTATCCTGAATCCCGCCTTAAGCTGGAAGAACCATGCTGAGTATCATGAGAAGGCTCTGGAATTAGCACATCAGTTCGAGCACCAGTGGGAGGTGCTGACCAAGAAATAGCGGGAAGTTTCCCGCTATTTCTTGGTACTTCGGACCCACTTTTTTCCCTGTTCTTTGAGACGCTGTGGTGACTTAAAAGGAGAAGTGAAAATTTTGCCTGCTACAACCCGAGCACCCTTTTTTTCAAGAAGAGTGCGGAGTGTCCGGAGAGCTCTTCTGCCAGCCATGCCGAATTCAGTGACAAAAAGTGTCACCTTTTTCCCTTTCCAGGATGAGGCCTGGTTTATGAAACTCACTACGGGCGGGCTGACGTTGAAAGCCCATACCGGTCCACCCAGAAAAATTTCTTGAAACGGGGTTAAATCTTTGACTGGGCATGAAATTTCTGGAAGGTCCTGGTCAGTCCATTTTATCCCTAAGGGACGGATTGCCTTTCCTTTCGAGGTCAGCGTAATTTCAGAGATGGTCGCCTGCAATGCTTCGGCGATACCTTCGGCTACTGCCCTGGTTTTGCCAGTTTGCGAAAAAAAGCAGATGAGTGTACTCATTTTCTTTCCCTCCTTGGAATCAATTAAGACTGGTAAATCGCTTCATCACTTAAGAGTTCGAAACCATTTCTTTCCAGCACGCTCTGGGCACGGGGCTGATTTTCCACCTGAATGACGAGAACCGCCTTTTCGCCGCTTTTGACCACAAACCCATACGCATCTTCGATATTGACCCCGTTTTCGGTGAGAATCTGAGCGATTTGGTGGAGGCTTCCGGGTTTGTCTTCTATTACTACAGCGATTACTTCCTGAAGATAGGTGGGAATTCCTTGAGCTCGCAATGCGTCGTACGCTTTCTGAGGTTTGTCGACCAGGATTTTGATGACGCCAAACCCATTGGCGCTGGAAATGGTTATGGCCCGAATGTTGATCTCTTCCTGGGCCAGTACTCGGGTGATTTTCTCGAGTCGACCCGGTTTATTTTCGGCAAAAACCGAGACCTGATGTCCCATTCTCTCCTCCTTTTACATTTTCCGCTGGTCAAAGACTCTCTGAGCTTTGCCTTCCTGGGTGGGAAGGGAACCAGGTTCAACCAAAATCACCTCTGGGGTTACCAGAATTTCAGAACGGAGTTCAGTCTGAATCCGTTCCCGGAGCCGTTCTAACTTTTGCAAATCACCAAAGAATAGTTCTGATTTAATTTCCACTTCAATGTGCATGACATCCCGGTAATCCTCCCGTTCCAGGATAATACGGTAATTGTTGCCTACTTCGGGAATGTTCATGAGGACTTTCTCAATCTGGATGGGGAAGATGTTTACACCCCGGAAGATGAACATATCGTCACTTCGTCCCTGAATACGGGTAATTCTTCGGTGTAACCGTCCACACGGACACGGTTCATCAATCAGTGCAGTGAGGTCCCTGGTGCGATACCGCAAAATGGGTGTGGCATCGCGATAGATGGTGGTGAGAACCAACTCTCCAACTTCTCCTTCCCGGCAGGGCTCTCCGGTTTCCGGATTGACTACTTCCATGATGTAGTAATCTTCCCACAGATGCATGCCGTTTTGATACGGACATTCGAAAGCTACTCCCGGACCATTCATTTCTGAGAGACCATACGAGTTATAAGCCTTTGCTCCATACAATTCTTCGATTCGATGGCGAGTTTCTTCGCTATGGGGCTCGGCACCGATGAGCATAATACGGAGGTTAAGGTCCTTTTTGGGGTCAAGCCCTTCGCTTTTGATGAGCTGTGCTAAAAGGAGAGCATAGCTTGGGAGAATGTGCACAGCAGTAGTTTTGAAAAACTGTAGAAACCAGATCTGCCGTTTACTGTTACCAGCCCCGATGGGAATAGTCATTGCTCCCAGTTTTTCTGCTCCGTAATGCATTCCCAGACCCCCGGTGAAAAGACCATAGCTCATCATGTTTTGAAAGATGTCTGTTTTTCGCATCCCTACCATATAGAGGCATCGAGCTACTTGGTTCGCCCAGCGTTCGAGGTCTTGGGTGGTGTGGTAGATCACCGTAGGTGTACCGGTCGTTCCTGAGGAAGAATGCAGGCGAACTACCTCTTCTAAGGGAACCGCCAGAAAGTCAAAAGGGAATCCCTGGCGCAAGTCTTCCTTGGTGGTAAAGGGGATACGCTGCAAATCTTTCGCGGTTCTAATTTTTTCAGGGTCTATTTTGAGCTGGGCAAAACGCTTGCGGTAAAAAGGTGTTTGCGTTGCTCGCGAGACAGTCTGCCGAAGGCGCTCTTCCTGGAGTTTTTGTAGTTCCTCCCGGGACATGGTTTCAATAGCCTTTTCCCAGTACAATTTTTCTTCCCCCTTCGATGGAATATTTTTTTTATTTTCTCATATTCTGATGCCATTGTGCAACGAAAAACGATTGCTTAAAAAGGGCGAATAAGTATCCTGGGAGTGCATTACATGAAGCACTTTTTGGTGAACGACTGTGATACAATACCATGGGAAGGAGTGACAGAGAAAAGAAGTGGAGCAAGAATCCCGGTATTCCTGGACGATTCTCATGTTTCTCGGGGTTGCCCTCGGAGTGCGTTTCATTCTGGGGGCTTCCGTGTACGGATATCCTACCGATATGGGCTGTTTTTCAGGATGGTCGGAACATCTGGCTCGGTTCGGTTTTTCTGGTTTCTATTCTGGTGGGATTTTTGCCGATTATCCCCCGGGGTACATGTACCCTCTTTTCCTCATTGGGGTACTGCGAAACGCGTTACGTATTCCCCTTAATTCCGGAGTATACCCTATCTTAGTGAAACTTCCGGCACTCCTTGCCGATATTGTACTGGCTTATTTCCTCTACAAAGCGGGGGGAAACCGTGTTGGTCGTCGAGATAGTTTTTACGTGGCGCTGGCGTTTGTCTTTAATCCTGCAGTGGTCCTTAATTCTGCACTGTGGGGCCAAATTGATTCTTTCTTCATGGTTCCACTTGTAGCGGGCGTTTTTCTTCTCGCCGAAGGAAAAATCGAGTGGTCTACCTTAGGGTGGGTACTCGCTTTTCTCGTGAAGCCTCAGGCCTTATTCTTTGCGCCACTTTGGATTTTTGCCCTGCTCGAACAGAAAGACTTGTGGGTCTTTTTACGCAGCGCTTTGACTGGTTTTTTGTCGTTTGTTCTTCTTTCTCTTCCTTTTTCTGGTCCGATGACGGTCTTTCGAATCTATCAAGGAACCGTCGGTTCCTACCCATATGCTACTCTTAATGCCTTTAACTTTATGGCACTTTTAGGTGGGAACTGGATGCCCGATAAAACAAAATTCCTTTTCCTCTCGTATCGATACTGGGGATACTTGGGAATACTTGTTACCACTCTTTTGTCAGCTTTTTTCTTTTTCCGGATAAAAAAAAGAGAAAAAGTATTTGGTGTGGCGTCATTTCTGGCTGTTTCGGTTTTCTTTCTTGCGCCGCGCATGCACGAAAGATATCTCTTTCCGGTGCTCTTCTTTCTGCTTCTCTGGTACCTTTTTGAGCCCGAAAGGAAACTTCTGTTGCTCTATGTTGGTCTCAGCGCAACCTTTTTCATCAATGTGGGTCTTGTGCTCCTGCTGGCATTACTTTATGAGTTGTATCACGTTGCCCGGTTTAATGGTTGGTTACTCTCCATTTCAACGATAAATGGTATATTGTGGGGGTTCCTTTTCTGGTATCTCCTGAGAAAAGTGAAAAGCGAGGGAACTACGGGATGAAAAAGTGGTTACCGGTTTTATTGCTTACTTTTTTTTCTTTCGGGATTTCTCTCTACAATCTCGGTTCACGAAAGGTGCCAGAAACGTTCTGGGAACCACAAAGAAAGGGAGAAACAATCACCGTGGATCTTGGGGAAGTGGTCACAGTCGGGCGGATTGCCTTCTTTGGTGGTATCGTTCGCCAGGGTACCTATCGGGCGGAATATTCCGAAGATGGCAGTACTTGGAGTGATGGTCCTATCATAAAACCGGAGTGGGTTTTCCGCTGGGAACACTGTGATGGTACCTGGCGTGGTCGGTACTTTAAGATTATTGTGGATATACCAAGGGGCATGCTTGGCGAAATTGGTTTTTTCGAAGTCGGGCAAAGGAATCCCCTTTCAGTCCATGCTGTTTTGCCGGTATCAGCATTTCCGGAGGTGTCAGAGGGATTTGAAAATCTTTTTGATGAACAAGATATGGTACAGTACTTCCATTCTTATCTCACTGGAACGTATTTTGACGAAATTTACCATGCCCGAACAGCATATGAGCATCTCCACCGGCTGGAACCATACGAGTGGACTCATCCACCTTTGGGAAAGCTCGTCATTGCTCTGGGAATAGCCCTTTTTGGAATGAACCCCCTTGGTTTCCGGATTATGGGCGTTATCTTTGGGACACTCCTTATTCCGCTTTTTTATCTTCTGGCGCGACGTCTCTTGCAAGGAGAAAAACATGCCCTCTTTGCTACCTTCCTTTTTACCTTTGAGTTTATGCGCTTTGTTCAGGCTCGAATTGCTACCATCGATACGTATGTGGTCTTCTTCATTCTGGGCGCGTACTATTTCCTCCTGCGGTATCTCCAAAGAAGGGACAGAATTGATTACCAGGCTCTTCTTTTTTCGGGAATCTTTTTCGGCTGTGGTGCGGCCACCAAATGGACGGTACTCTATGCTGGGTTGGGGATGATGGTGCTTTTTTTCCTTGATTTCTTCAGGCGTTTTCGAGAGAAAGCCTGGTTTAAAGAGGTGGTGTGGCGCAAGCTCCTGCCTTTTTGCCTGTTATCCTTCGTGCTTATTCCGGTTTCCATTTATGCTCTTTCCTATATTCCGTATACCCTCGTTCCCGGTCACAGTATCGCAGACATCTGGCGATACCAGAAGCAGATGTACCATTATCACAAAGACCTTAAGGCCACTCACCCTTTTGCTAGTCCCTGGTGGCAGTGGCCGATCATCGTTCGGCCCATATGGCTTTATCAGGGAGAAGGGCTTTCCAAGGGTATGATTTCCAGCATTGTTTCCATGGGGAATCCAGCCATCTGGTGGCTGGGAGTATTGGTACTCCTCGCTCTTCTCTTTTTTACGGAACTCAGACAGGGCTCTCTTTTACCTTTTATTCTTCTTGGTTTCTTTTCCCAGTATATGCCTTGGGTTTTTGTGCCTCGCATTACCTTTATTTACCATTATTATGGGTGTGTGCCGTTTCTCATTCTTCTGATTGGTGTTTTCTTCCAAAGACTGGAAGAACGTTCTTCAGCATATGCTTGCTTGATTTGGGTGTACAGCCTAATTGTGGTGGTGTTGTTTATCATGTTCTATCCGATTCTTTCTGGAGCAGTGGTGAGCCAAAACTATGTTGGGCAATTTGTGCAATGGCTCCCAAGTTGGGTATTCTACGTAGGGGGGTAAAACGATGGAATCTATCGCGGTGTCAATTGTTATCCCGGTTTTTGATGAGGAGGACGTTCTTTCTGAGACCTATCGTCGGCTCACGACCGTTATGGAAAAAATAGGGCAATCCTATGAGCTCATCTTTGTCAACGATGGGAGTCAGGATGGAAGTCGCGTGATTCTTGAGGAACTCGCTCGAAAGGATCAGCGAGTCCGGGTAATCCATTTTTCTCGAAACTTTGGTCATCAGGCAGCGATTACCGCTGGCATGGATTACGCTAGAGGGAGGGCGGTGATCGTCATCGATGCTGACCTTCAGGACCCCCCGGAGGTAATTCCAGAGATGCTGACCAAATGGCGAGAAGGGTATGAAGTTGTCTATGGAAAACGCATCAAAAGAGAAGGGGAAACCTTTTTCAAACGCTTCACAGCCCTGCTTTTCTACCGCCTCTTGCAGAAAATGACAAACGTTGACATTCCACTTGACACTGGGGACTTTCGACTTTTGGATCGGAAAGTGGTGGAAGTCATGCGCCTTCTGCGGGAGAAAAATCGTTTTGTAAGAGGCCTTGTAAGCTGGATTGGGTTCCGCCAGGTTGCTCTCCCCTATGTGCGAGAAAAGCGCTTCGCCGGTGAAACTAAATACCCTTTGCGGAAAATGTTGAAGCTGGCCTGGGATGGTATGACCTCCTTTTCGGATAAACCATTGAAAATTGCTTCTTATGTTGGGTTTTTGCTTTCCTTGGTGAGTTTTGTTTATCTTCTGGTGATCATCATCAGTAAACTCTTGGGGAAAAGCACTGTCCCTGGCTGGGCCTCGCTGGCCGTCATTAACCTTTTTTTCAGCGGAATTATCCTCGTTATCCTGGGGGTAATGGGAGAGTATATCGGACGTATTTACGATGAGGCAAAGGGTCGCCCTCTCTACATTGTGGAGAAAATAACCGGTGAGTCCTCTACAAAAGATGAACGTTCGTAACGATTTCATCCAGTTTGTCAAATTTGGTTTGGTAGGAATAGCCAATACGCTCATCGATTTTGGAATTTTTGTCCTCCTTCACGGATACCTGCAAGTATTTTATGCTCTTGCTCAGGTGGTTTCTTACTCCTGTGGCATGGTCAATAGTTACCTTATCAATAAGTTCTGGACCTTTCAAAATCGAAAAGGAATTCAATTGAACGAGGTGGTCAAATTTGGAGTGGTTAACCTTCTTTCTTTGGGGGTTTCCCTTACGCTCCTTTACTTTGTCCGTGGGCGGGTAAACTGGGGGGTGGTGGAAAGCAAAATTCTTGCCACTTCAGGGTCGCTTTTTGTGAACTTTGTGGGAAGTAAGTTCTGGGTGTTTGCCGAAAACAAGAGGTGATGTTTCTTTGTTTTTTCGCTTTTTTCGTCTTTGGGTGTTCTGAGGCCACATTGTTCATTTGCCTGTTCCAGTATTAAAAATACAAAGTTCGGGCGTCGAGGTAGTTATCGAAAAGATTTGATGGATTCGTCTTTCTGGACCAAATGGTCAACACGGTAACAACGATTCCTTGCTTATTGTTATGTGAACCTTTTTCTGGAGTACTTTGTGCTTGTTTTCTTTCTTCGCTGCGGAGTATACTAAATTGAGGAAAAATCTGGGTAAAGGAGGGAAAACATGGAAAAATTAGCGATTCTGGGAGGGGCACCACTGAATAAAAACCCGTTTCCCGTATGGCCAGCCTTTTCAGAAAAAACCAAAAAAGAAGCGCTGAGGCCTTTGGAAACGGGTCTGGTGAATTATTGGACTGGGACAAAGGGTATGGAGTTTGAGAGGAAGTGGGCTGAATACTGTGGATGTCAATTTGGAATTTCCACCACCAATGGAACCTCGGCTTTACACACTGCACTGGCTGCCTGTGAGATTGGCCCGGGCGATGAGGTCATCGTGACATCCTATTCTTTTATTGCTTCGGCTTTTTGTGTACTCCAGGCTGGGGCTATTCCCGTCTTTGCTGATGTACGGCGAGAAACGCACACCCTTGACCCGGAGGACGTGGAGAAGAAAATCACACCTCGAACGAAGGCCATCCTTCCGGTACACCTCTATGGGATCCCTTGCGATATGGATGCTCTCATGGATATCGCCCAAAAACACGGTCTTTATGTCATTGAAGATTGTGCTCAGGCCCATGGAAGTGAGTACCGAGGAAAAAAAGTGGGAAGTATTGGCCATGCCGGATGTTTTAGTTTCTGCCAGTCCAAACACTTCACGACCGGGGGAGAGGGTGGGTGTGTCACCACCGATAGCGAAGAAATTGCTTGGAGAGCCCGTTCTTTTCGAGATCACGGATATGATGTGAAAGAAAGATTACGACTTCTTGAGCTGGAAAAAAAGCTCTTCTATATCCACGAGCGGGTGGGATTCAACTACCGGATGACGGAAATCCAGTCGATTATTGGACTGTGTGAGCTGGAACGGTTCGATTCCTGGAACCGGTCCCGAAGGGTGGCTATTGGAGAAAAACTCTTGGAAGCATTCTCAGGGCATGAGGCAGTTCTCTGTCTCCCACCACATAAACAAGAAGGAAAGTTTATCTCCTTTTGGCTTTTTCCCATTGTCCTTGACATAAACAAAATTTCCTGTAGCATCAAGGAATTTTGGCAAGCAGTCGAGGCTGAGGGTGTACCGGTGGTGCCAGTTCTCTGGCCGCAGATGTACCGCGAAAAAGCGTTTCTCGAACATAATGGTTTTGGACGAACCAAATTTCCTTTCCGGTCGATCGAGTACACCAATCCGCACTCGGTAGCCTACGACAGGGTATTCTGTTCCAATGCTGCGTTTTTGGAGGAACGAACCTTTTGTTTCCCCTGTCACCCTGTTTATGAAGACGAACATGTTGAACTCATGGTGCGGGCTTTTGAAAAAGTGTATGCGTACTATAAAAAGTAAAAGTAATAAAAGTCCGTTTCGTCGTGATTGGAGCTGGGGGTATTGCTCGTTGACGAACCATAAGAGAGGTTCAAAAGTATGCGCAATATAGAGAAATCGTGGCCCTTATGGATGTGGATCAGAGGGTCCTTGAAGAAACGGTACAAGTTTATCTTGCCTTTTATAGGAGGATATTGAAGCCGTGTATGTGGCATCGCTGGTGTACGCTCACTATGAACAAGTGGTGGCTGTGCTCCGGGAGGGCAAGGACGTTCTCTGCGAAAAACCACTGGCTTTGAATCGTGCCCGGAGAGAAGAAATGGCAAAATTTGCTGAAAAAATGGGGCTTCTGCTCAGCGTAGGTTATATGATGCGTTATAATGTATACCATCGTGAGATCAAAAGAGTGGTTGCAGAAGGAATCCTGGGACAGCTTGTAGTCGGAAGGGCTCAGTTAACTTGCCGTTACCCACCTATTCCTTCTACCTGGAGACAGGTCAAGGCGCTCGGTGGAGGAGTGCTTATGGATATGGTAGGAGACTGTGTTGGCCTTCTGGAGTGGTTTTTGGGAAAGGCGAAAGCGGTTTTTGGATTCCTTGACGCTATCGTCCACGCCCATGAGGTTGGGGATATTACCGCAGTCCTTCTCAAATTTGGGAAGGGAGCACAAGGGATAATTGACAACTACTTCAACATTCCAGAACGAGCAGTCCGAGATGTCCTTGAAATTTATGAAACGCGAGGTGCAATTTTAGTTGAAAATACAATTGGCCAGGATGGTGGAGGAAACCTCTTTTTGTGTGAGGAGGACTCCACAGAGTATGATGCAGCTCAAAAGCGTGAAGAATTAGGATATCGGAAGATTCAATTGAACTTTCAGTCTCGTTGTCCCGTTATCCTCGAGAGGTTGATGCGTTCAGTCGCTGGATCCGAGGAGGAACGGTACCGGAAATCAGTGCAGAAATTGGAGTCCGAAACTCGACAGTTATTGGGATCATATACCGATCTGGTCAAGAAAGAAGGATGATATCACTTGCCTAAGCTACGCCGAACCAAAATCATCTGCACCATTGGTCCATCTTCGGAGGGAAGAACGGTTATTCGAGAAATGATCCGTGCTGGGATGGATGTGGCTCGGCTCAACTTTTCCCATGGAGAACCATCCTGGCACCGTGAGGTGGCAGTTATGGTCCGGGAAGAATCTCGTTCTTGTTCCAAAGCTGTAGCCCTTCTTCAGGATCTTCAGGGAGTGAAAATTCGGATTGGGGAGGTTGAAAATGGGGCCGTAGAGCTTTGTGCAGGGATGAAGGTCGAGGTCCTTCCGGGTAATGGTATAACCACGGCTTCCCAGGTTTATGTGCGTTACGAAAAGCTCCTTGAAGATTTACAGGATGGAGACGATATTCTCCTTGATGACGGCAGTCTCCGGTTAAAAGTTGTTGAAAAATCATCAACAAAGCTTATGGCTCAGGTTCTCGAAGGGGGATGGTTACGTTCCCGTAAGGGGGTAAGTTTTCCTGGGGTCCGAACTTCAGTCCGAACCTTTACCGAAAAGGACAAAATTGACCTCCGTACGGGGACTGAAATTGGAGTTGATTATGTAGCTGTTTCTTTTATCAAAGATGCCGAAGATATTGTGCGCATCAAAGAGTGGATGAAAAGGGAAAATCTTCCGCCTGTGCCGCTGATAGCCAAAATAGAAAAATACGAGGCGATCTGTTCGATTCAAGAGATCTGTGAAGTTGCTGAGGGTATTATGGTGGCTCGAGGAGATCTCGGAGTCGAGACTCCCCTGGAAATGGTTCCGGTATATCAGAAGAAGCTCATGGATACAGCCAATAAAAAAGGAAAAATCGTCATTGTGGCAACCCAGATGCTCGAGTCGATGCGAGAATCACCCCGCCCCACCCGAGCTGAAGTAACAGATGTGGCCAATGCGGTTTTAGATGGAGCCGATGCTTTAATGCTCTCGGCAGAGACTGCTACTGGTCGATATCCTGTAGAGGCTACCCAATTCATGCACATGCTTATTGCCAATGCTGAGGAACATTTTCTGTTCCGCATACCGGTGGTGTATGAACCAAGGGGTATTTTCCCTGAAGCCATTGTCGCTGGTGCTGTCCGTGCGGCCTGTGATATCCAGGCCCGGGCTATGGTGGTTTTCACCCAGTCAGGTTTTACGGCTTTTCTTCTCTCTCAACTTCGTCCGGCTATCCCGATTGTGGCCTTTACCCCCAACCCAAGGACCCTTCAACAACTGGCTCTGATCTGGGGTATCTTTCCTCGGATGCTTCCTCAGGAGACGAATGCCGATGATTTTTATCGTTTAAGGAGGGCAGAGGAAATGCTTCTTCAAGAGGATTTTGTCCGCGCTGGGGATCCGGTCGTTTTTGTGACCAGTTCCCCTTTTCTCGGGAGTGGGAACCTTATTCGCTTGCACCGTATTGGGGATCCATTTAAATAGGAATAATTTTAAGCCATATAAACGTGTTTCCTCTGTTATTTTTTAATTGGAGATGAATATAAGCGATTAAAATCCTCTCTACGGAAGACAACATTTTATTGACAAAGCCGCCTTCTTATGTTAAGAAAACCAAAAATCAAAAGAAAGAGGCAGAGGTTATGTTGGGAAACAAAAAGGTCAATTCTCAAAACCACCTCGAAATAGCTGGTGTAGATGTGGTCGACTTGGCAGACAAAATGGGTACTCCTTTGTACGTCTTTGATGAGGAAATGGTTCGTTCCGCTATGAAAGCGTATCAGGTGGCTTTTTCTCGTCATTACCATGACTTTCAGGTAGCCTACGCGGGGAAAGCTTTTCTGTGCTCTTATATGTGCCAGGTGGTTCAAGAAGAGAACCTCTGGCTCGATGTGGTCTCAGGAGGAGAATATTACCTGGCCTATACAGTTGGTTTTCCTCCTGAGAGGATTATCTTTCATGGTAATAATAAAACTGAAGAGGAAAGAAAGTTAGTCCTCAAAGAGGGCGTTGGTCGATGGGTCATCGATAGTGAAGAAGAATTGAGCTATCTCTTGGAAGAGGCCAAAGGAGCTGGCATCAGAGTACCGGTTCTTTTTCGCCTCACCCCAGGGATTGACCCACATACTCATGCCTACATTACCACCGGAAAAGTGGATAGCAAGTTTGGTCTTCCTCTCCTTGAGGGGATTGCTGAGAGAACCATCAAGCGAGCCATTGAGTCTCCATATCTCGAGGGTCGGGGAGTACATTGCCACATTGGGTCCCAGATCGATACCTTGGAACCGTTTTTGAAAGCTACCCAGGTGATGCTCCGGTTCATGGATGATTTTCGAAAGAAATATCATTACATCCTTTTGGAACTTGACCTTGGCGGTGGGTTGGGAGTTCCATATCTTGATGCAGACAAAGACCGGTTTCCGTCGATTTCCTCTTACGTGGAAGCACTATGCAACGAGGTTAAAGACTTATGTACTGAGCTTTCTTATCCTCTACCAAGAATCATCGTAGAACCAGGACGATCGATAGTGAACCTGGCTGGAAGCACTATTTATCGGGTAGGGATGGTCAAGGAAGTACCTGGAGTACGGAAATATGTGGCAGTGGATGGAGGAATGACCGATAACCCTCGTCATATCCTCTATGGGGCAAAGTATCAGGCAGTGATGGGAAATCGGGTCCACGGTTCTACTTTAGAAAAAGTTGCCGTGGTGGGAAAGTGTTGTGAGTCGGGAGATGTTCTCATTCCGGAGATTGAACTTCCTGGGCCTCGACCAGGTGATATCTTGGTCGTCGAAGGCACTGGAGCTTATAACCATTCTATGGCTTCAAATTATAATTTAATTCCCCGGCCAGGAGTCGTTTTTCTGAAGGATGGAAAAGCAGAACTCGTGGTGCGACCAGAAAGTTTTGGTGACCTGGTGCGGAGAGATATTGTTCCGGAACCCACCGGTGAAGGAGGGAAGTAAGATGGAAGCGATTCGAGTACTTGTATCCGGGGCGGCAGGGAAAATGGGGAAAGAGGTTGTGAAGGCCTTATCAAAAGAAAATGACATACAGCTTGTTGGTGCATACGATCAGAGGGATTGCGGAGAGGATGTTGGGGTGCTGGCTGGTGTTGGCCAGATAGGGGTGATGGTCGATAACGACCTGGAAAAAATTGTAGAGGAGAAAAAACCTCAGTTGGTGTGTGATTTTACCCACGCAGAAGCTCTGCGACAGAATTTGCCTCGTTTCCTCTCGTGGAACCTCCATCTTGTCGTTGGGACCACCGGTCTATCCCTCGCAGAACTTGAACAGTTAAAAAAGGATTGTGAAGAAAAAAAGATTGGGTGTATGGTTGCTCCCAATTTCGCTTTGGGAGCAGTGCTCATGATGCAATTCGCCCGGTTGGCTGCCAGATATTTTAAGCATGCCGAAATTATTGAATACCATCACCCCCAAAAAAAAGATGCTCCTTCGGGTACCGCGTTGAAAACTGCTGAAGGGATGGAAAAAGAAGGAATTCTCCTTCAAGACAAAGGACAGGAACTGGTGTCCGGTGCTCGGGGTGGTCAGTATCACGGTTTGTGTATTCACAGTGTGCGTCTTCCAGGATTTGTCGCCCACCAGGAAGTCATTTTTGGAGGAGAAGGGCAGATTCTCACTATCCGACACGATTCCTTCGATCGTTCGTCATTTATGCCCGGGGTAATGATAGCCATACGTCACGTTTTTCGAGAGCCCCGCTTTTACTATGGTCTTGAATCGATACTGGGGTTTTGAGGAGGAAGACCCGTGCACTTTGTAAAAATGGAAGGGCTGGGAAACGATTTTATTGTTGTAAGGTACAGTGAAATTGAGCAATGGTTTTCTGTGGTTTCGGTTTTATCGCAGAAACTCTGTGACCGCCATTTTGGCATTGGTGCTGATGGGGTCATTATTGCTGGTCCATCCCAAAAGGGGGATCTCTCCATGCGCATTTTTAATGCCGATGGTAGTGAAGCCGAGATGTGTGGGAACGGCATTCGATGTCTAGCCAAGTTTGCTTTTGAGCGAGGTATGGTAAAAAATTCTTCTTTTACCGTGGAAACGAGAGCAGGCCTCATTCTTCCCAAAGTTCTGGTGTGCGATGGAAAAGTGGAATACGTCAGAGTTGATATGGGAAAACCACGTCTTACCCCGGCGGAAATCCCGGTTAATATGGAGGGAAAACGTGTCATTGGAGCAACTCTTACCCTCCAAAATCGAGTTTTTCGCTTTACGGCCGTTTCCATGGGAAATCCCCATGCGGTGATTTTTGAGACGCCTTCTGATTGGGAGGAATGGGGGAAAAAGATTGAGCATCATTCTCTTTTTCCGCAGCGAACTAACGTGGAGTTTGTACAGGTGATCAATTCCACCGAAGCGGAGGTAAAGGTTTGGGAACGAGGGGTCGGAGCAACCCTTGCCTGTGGGACTGGCGCCTGTGCGGTACTGGTTGCCGGAGTGCTAAACGGGGTGCTCGAACGAAGCGCTCAGATTCGCCTTCCTGGAGGAGCACTTTTCATATCTTGGGAAGACGATGAACACGTTTATATGGAAGGTCCAGCACGCGAAGTTTTTGAAGGAAAAATTTCAGAAGAGGTGATTGAAACGTGGACGTCGCTGAACGGATAAAGAATCTTCCGCCATATCTTTTTGCAGAAATCGAAAAAAAAATTGAACAAGCGAGGCTTGCAGGAAAGGATATCATCGATCTGGGGATTGGGGATCCGGATCTCCCAACGCCAGCAAGTATTGTGGAGAGGATGTGCCGGGAAATTCAAAATTCCGAAAACCACCGTTATCCTTCATATCGGGGTTTGCAGGCTTTTCGTGAAGCTGTTTCTTCCTGGTATAAAAGGCGCTTCGGGGTTTCCCTGGATCCTGAAAAAGAAGTAGTGGCCCTGATTGGTTCGAAAGAGGGCATCGCTCATTTTCCCTGGTGCATCCTGAACCCCGGGGATATCGTTCTGGCCAGTGACCCGGGTTATCCGGTCTATAAAATTGGGAGCATGCTCGCCGGGGGTATTCCTTTGCCTCTGCCACTTTTACCGGCAAACGACTTCCTTCCTGATTTTCATTCTTTTCCCGAAAGCATTTTGGAGAAGACCAAGCTCGTTTTCATCAATTACCCAAATAACCCCACGGCGCAGATTGCCTCTCTTGGGTTTTTCCGGAATGTTGTGGAGCTGGCTCATCGTTATGGTTTTGTGATTGCTCATGACTTAGCGTATTCCGAGGTCAGTTTCGATGGGTATCGGGCGCCCTCCATTTTTGAGGTTGAAGGGGCGAAGGAGGTGGCGATCGAGTTCCATTCGCTTTCTAAGACCTGTAACATGACTGGCTGGCGAATTGGTTTCGCGGTGGGAAATGCCAAGTGGGTTGAGGCGCTGGGACGGGTCAAAACCAATATCGATTCAGGCATTTTCAACGCCATTCAATGGGCAGGTGTGGAGGCACTTGAGCGAGTGGACGAGATTTTAGGTACAATCCTTCCTATATACGTTGAACGGCGAAACATGGTGGTGGAAACTTTCCAGAATCTCGGATTTCAAGTTCGGGCTCCTCTGGCAACATTCTATGTTTGGATTCCGGTTCCTTCTGGTTTCACCTCTATGGGTTTTGCAGAGCTCATTCTGGAAAAGGCTCAGGTGGTGGTAACGCCGGGAATTGGTTTTGGAAAATTTGGTGAGGGCTTTGTCCGAATTTCCATTACCACGGCTTCTTCGCGACTTCAGGAAGCAATGGAACGAATTCGAATCGCTTTGGGTAGGTGAGAAAAATGCGTATTGTGGTTCAAAAATTTGGTGGTACCTCGGTTCATACCAGGGATTTACGGGAAAAGGCAGCGCAAAAGATTAAAGAAACCTTAGAGGAGGGATTTTCGCCGGTAGTAGTGGTATCGGCAATGGGTCGGAGTGGTGCACCGTATGCTACGGATACTTTAATTGCCCTTGCTAGGGAAGAGTATGCTGAATTTGATCCCCGCGACCTTGATTTGCTTATGTCCTGTGGAGAAATCATTTCTTCGGTGGTGATGAGTCAGACCCTGCGTCGGCTTGGGATGAAAAGTGTGGCCTTAACTGGAGGACAGGCAGGTATCATCACCGACTCCTGTTTTGGAGATGCTTCGATTCTTCGAGTCGAGGGAGAGAAAATTAAAGAATATCTCGAGCAGGGTTACGTGGTGGTGGTAGCGGGGTTCCAAGGGGTTACAGAAAATGGTGAGATTACTACACTTGGCCGGGGTGGAAGTGATACCACAGCGGTGGTCTTGGGGGTTGCTCTGGAGGCTGACTATGTGGATATCTTTACTGATGTAGAAGGAGTGATGACTGCAGACCCTCGCATCGTTCCTGAAGCCCAGATTTTAAAGGGGTTAACCTATACCGAAGCAGCTGAAATTATTCAACAGGGAGCCAAGGTGCTCCATCATAAGGCTATGAATTTAGCTCGAGAATACCGGGTCCCACTCCGAGTACGGAGCCTGAGCGACGAAGGGAAGGGTACCCTCATCTGTGATATTAGAACCTTGGCTCAGGAGGGTTTACGAGCGCTGGCAACGGAAAAACCTGTATACAGTATCGCTTACAAAAAGGGTCTGTCGCAGGTGCGGATTCATTTCGGTGCAGACTTGGAAAAGAAACTCTCTATCTTTCAAGCTCTGGCCCAGCGGGAAATCAGTATTGACCTCATCAATCTTTTTCCTGAAGAAGCAGCGTTTGTGGTTGATGAAAGAGTGACCAAAAAAGTAGAAACCATCCTCACCCAGGAAGGTTTTACGGCAAGGATTTTGTCGCCCTGCGCCAAAATCTCTTTAGTGGGATCAGGGATGGCCGATCGCCCAGGGGTAATGGCTCAGGTGGTAGAAGCCTTAAAAGGAGTGAATATCGAAATTTTACAGACCAGCGATTCGCATGTCACTATTACCTGTCTTGTTAGGGAGGAGGTGATGGAGGAAGCGATACGGGTTCTCCATCGGAAATTTGAATTACAGGCCTGTTAGAGGAGGAGAGGCATGTACGGAAATTTTGGCGCGGTTCTGACAGCGGTAGTAACACCGTTTAATCGTGATCTCGAGATTGATTACCAGGTTTTTCGAGATTTGTTGCGGATGCTCTGTGAGAATGGTTCCGAGGGAGTGGTGGTGGCTGGAACCACGGGTGAATCACCAACGCTCTCTGAGAAAGAAAAACTCCGACTCTTTGACGTAGCCCTTGAAGAAGTTGGTGACCGAATAAAGGTGATCGCGGGTACCTGTGGTTACGATACCCGGTCATCGATTCGTCTTTCTCAAGAAGCTGAAAAACTTGGTGTGCATGGAATCCTTGGAGTCGCACCGTACTATAACCGTCCGCCTCAGGATGGACTTTATGCCCATTTTAAAGCCATTGCCGAAGCGGTATCCATACCCATTATGCTCTATAACATTCCTTCGCGGACTGGAGTGAATATCGAACCGGAGACGGTAGCGCGTCTTTCGGAGATTTCCAATGTTGTAGCTTTGAAGGAAGCTTCAGGAAGTCCCGACCAAATCTCCCGGGTCAAGTCGCTTGTTTCTGATGCCTTCCATATTTACAGTGGTGATGATAATATGACGCTCGTGGTTCTGGCTCTCGGAGGAAGTGGTGTGGTGAGCGTGGCTTCACACCTCGTTGGTAAGGAAATTCAGAAAATGATTCATGCCTTTTTTGTAGGACAAATTCAGGAGGCATTACAAATTCATCTTAAGCTTTATCCACTATTTAAAGCGATTTTTCTTTCCACAAACCCTATCCCCATTAAATCAGCTCTGAACATACTTGGATGGCGGGTAGGATTACCCCGTCCACCGCTTTGTCCACTGGAAAAGGAAAAGGAGGAAAAATTAAAGAGAGTTCTGGAGGGATTATCTGTTGTTTCAAGATGTTGAGTGACGAGTCGCGATAAAATATCCCTCAGGCTCTTGTCAGTTTTTCCATTTTGCGATATAAAGTAATAGGATAGTTGAATAGAGGAAAGGGCGATGAGGGAGAAGCTTTTTTGAGTTTTGCTCAAGCGAGGAAGAAACAGGTGGGAGCCTTCTGCAAAACCAAAAAAGCGAGAGCTCTGGAGCTTGCTCTGAAGAAAAGAGGATTTTCCTCTAAGTAGGAGTATCGGTAGGACCGTTATCCAAAAGAGTAAAGCAGGGTGGCACCGTGTAAACTGTGTTTACACCCCTGTGGGCTGTGTAGAAACCTCGTCTTGCGGCGAGGTTTTTTTATTTCGTGAAACGAAGGAGTGGATGCTCATGATCCGAGCTGGCATCATTGGTGCGACTGGTTATACAGGTCTTGAGCTTTTACGCATTTTGGAAAATCATCCCGGAGTTCGCCTTGAGTGGGTAACGAGTGAGAGTTATGCTGGAGTGGAACTTGAAGAGTACTGTCCCGCTTTGCGTAGAAGGATACATTGCACTCTTCGTAAACAGGAACTTGCCGAGTGGGCACGGGAAGTTGACGTCGTGTTTCTTGCGCTTCCTCATGGTTTAGCCATGGATTACGTACCTTTTCTTCTCGAAGCAACCCGAGTGATTGACCTGGGGGCTGATTTCAGGATTCAAAATATCGACATCTATGAAAAACACTACCATCTGGAACACCGGGCAAAGTCTCTGGTGAATGAGGCTGTATATGGTATTCCAGAAATTTACCGTTCAACCATCCGCACGGCTATGCTCATAGCCAATCCAGGTTGCTATCCGACTTCGGTCATCATTCCTTTGTACCCCTTCCTGCGTGAAGGTATCCGGTTTCGGTCGGTGGTGATCGACAGCAAATCAGGCGTTTCTGGGGCCGGAAAAAAGGCTACAGAGGATGTCCATTTCTGTGAAGTGGATGAAAATTTTAAGGCCTATAAGGTTGGTGAACACCGCCATCAACCGGAAATAGAGGAGAAGTTAGGTCAGTGGGGTGAGATAGAGAGCTTGACCTTTGTACCTCATCTTTTACCTCTGAAAAGGGGAATCCTGAGCACAATTTACCTTGATCTTATAGACGACGTCGGGGAAGAAACCCTGTGGATAACATGGCAAAAATACTTTGCCGAAGAACCATGGGTACGGATTCTTCCTCGGGGAAAATTTCCAGAGCTGAAATGGGTTCTGGGGTCAAACTTTATTGACATGAGCTTAAAAAAGCTTGGTAAAGGAAAAGTCGTGGTTATTTCTGCCATTGATAACCTTACCAAAGGAGCTTCGGGACAAGCGGTACAGAATATGAACGTAATGTTTGGGCTTAACGAAAAAACGGGACTTCCAGTGACGGTTCTCTATCCATAGGGAGGAACGGAATATGAAAGAAAGGCGTTTCGAGATTCTTGAAGGAGGATTGGATGCCGTTCAGGGATTCAGTTCTTTGGGGATATGTTGTGGAATTAAAAAGGAGAAAAATGATTTGGCAGTGATCCTTTCCGAAGTTCCAGCTGTTGCTGCAGGGGTTTTTACACAGAATCTGGTGAAAGCTGCACCAGTTCTTGTGACCGGCACTCACCTTCGAGAAATGGGGAAAATACAGCTTGTTATCGTAAATAGTGGAGTGGCCAACGCTTGTACGGGTGAAAAAGGACAACAGGATGCTTTAGAAGTGGTTCGGATTGGAGCCTCATACTTTGGAATTGGCGACCCGCGTCTTGTTGCAGTGGCTTCGACCGGGGTGATTGGGGAGTTCTTACCCATAGGAAAAATAGAAAAAGGACTTCTCACCTTACGGGGATTGCTTCCCCACCATAAATCTGGAAAGGAAGCTGCCCGAGCGATCATGACTACCGATACATTCCCCAAGGAACGGACTGTGGCTTTTTCCTGGAAAGGGAAAACGGCGTGCCTTGCTGGTATCGCCAAAGGGTCAGGGATGATTCGGCCCAGATTAGCTACCATGCTTGCTTTTCTCGTTACCGATGCCGCGCTGGAAAAGGAAGATTTGCAGTGCCTTCTTAAGGAAGCGGTGGATGTGAGCTTCAATCGTGTTACTGTGGACGGTGATACCAGCACCAATGATACAGTTTTACTCTTGGCGAATGGGAAAAGTGGGATGCCTCTTTTACAAAGAGGAAGCGAGGGCTTTGAGCTTTTTCAGGAAGCACTCTTTTTTGTCTGTCAAGAACTGGCTAAGGACCTTGCCCGGGATGGTGAGGGCGCAACCAAATTTGTTGAAATTGTGGTAAAAGGAGCAAGAAACCAGAGGGAAGCCGAGCAGTGCGCTTTTACTGTGGCTGAATCACCACTGGTTAAAACGGCTTTCTTCGGTGAGGACCCAAATTGGGGTAGGATAATGGCTGCACTTGGGCGCAGTGGTGTAGAAATCCAACCAGAGCGGATTGAAGTTGCCATTAATGGAGTCAAGTTTGTCGAGAAAGGGATGAGGGCCGATCTTTTTACCCGCCAGATGCTTCAGGATACCATGAAATCAAAGGAGCTTCAGGTGGTGATCGACCTTCACTTAGGAGGAGCCATGTTCAATGTCTGGACTTGTGATCTCTCTTTTGACTATGTAAAAATAAATAGCCATTATAGTTGAGGTGGAAAACTATGCGGGTGGTTATCAAAGTGAGTGGAAAAGTGCTCCATCCCGGAGAAGAGGTCTTTCCTCGAGTCATATCACAGCTTTTCTCGCAAGGAGTGAAACTGGTCATTGTCCATGGCGGTGGTCCCCAGATTACTTTGATGATGGAGAAGCTGGGTCGAAAGCCCCAGTTTGTGAACGGTTTACGGGTAACGACTCCTGAAGACATGGAAATCACCGAAATGGTCTTAAGTGGACTTCTCAACAAGATGATGGTAGGTATGTTCCTGCGGGAGGGAGTCCCCGCTTGTGGAATTAGTGGAAAAGATGGTTTTCTCGTCACAGCTGAAAAATACTGCGCAGATGTGGATCTCGGATGTGTAGGAGAAGTGAAAAGTATTCACCCTAAACTAGTAGAACTCCTCTGGGAAGGGGGTTTTTTGCCGGTGATTTCACCGGTCTCGGTCAATACCCGGGGGGAAAGCCTCAATGTGAATGCAGATTGGGTTGCAGCAAAACTGGCTCAAACCCTCTCGGTGGATAAATTTATTTTCTTTTCGGATGTTCCCGGAGTGCTGAGCGATCCAGATGACCGGCATTCACTTGTTGAAGTACTTACCCTGAAAGAGATGGATGCTCTTTTAGCAGAGGGACGAATTAGGGGGGGCATGATTCCTAAATTGACCATGTTGAAAGAGGTTCTTCAAGGTGGTGTGAAAGAGGTTTTTATTGGTGAAGGGAAAGAAATAAAGAACCTCGTTTCTTTTCTTTCTGGAGGACCGATGCGTGGGACACGAATTATCCCGTAAGGAGGTTCTGTTCTTATGAACTCTCAGGAAATTATCGAAAAGGAACAGCGATATTTTCTTAACACCTATAACCGTTTCCCAGCGGTTTTTGTACGTGGTGAGGGAGTTCGTCTTTTCGATATCGAGGGAAATGAATACCTTGACCTAATGGCCGGTATCGCTGTGAATATCTTGGGATATGGTTATCATCCTCTCGTTGAAGCAATTAAGGGAGAGGTTGACCGCCTTCTACATACTTCTAATCTTTATTATAACGTACCCCAGGTGGAACTGGCCGAGCGGTTGGCGAAGTACTCTGGATTCTCCCAGGTATTCTTGGTCAACAGTGGAGCCGAAGCCAATGAAGTGGCGTGCAAAATGGCTCGTTTCTACGGGCGGAAAAAACATGGAAACCGCTATAAATTTGTTTCCTTTCATCGTTCCTTTCACGGAAGGACCCTGCTCACTTTGGGGCTCACTGGTCAGGAGAAATTTCACCACCATCTGGAACCATTCCCCGAGGGGATACACCATGCGTTTCTGAACGACCTGGAAAGTGTAAAAAGCGTGCTTGATGACGAAGTGTGTGGAATCATCGTTGAACCTGTTCAGGGTGAAGGAGGTATCTATCCTTGTGATAGTGCTTTTTTGCATGCTCTTAGAGTTCTGTGTGATGAACGGGATTTCATTTTGATTTTTGATGAAGTACAATGTGGAATGGGGAGAACGGGGAAGTTCTTTGCCTTTGAACATTTTGGAGTACGGCCGGATATTGTGACGCTGGCTAAGGGGCTGGGTGGAGGATTACCCATTGGGGCAGTTCTGGTGAACGAAAAAATTGTGGGTCTCACCGAGCGGGGAGAGCATGGCAGTACTTTTGGAGGAAACCCCGTCTGTGCCCGCTCAGCCTGCGTGGTGGTTGATACGGTGAGTGACGAGGGTTTCCTTGAGGAGGTGCGAAGTAAAGGTGAGTTTTTTGCCAAACACCTGAAGGACCTCCAGCAGGAGTTCCCCAAATGGGTGAGTGATATACGGGTTGTTGGTCTTATGACCGGACTTGAAATTCCCGGGCAGGCAAAAGCACTTGCCCAAAAAATGTTTGAGAGAAAAGTCTTGGTCAATGCCTGTAACGATGACACGGTGAGATTTCTCCCTCCTCTGGTCATTGGCGAGGAAGACCTGAAAATGGGAATTCATATTTTGCGGGAAGTGCTCCGAGAAATGGAAAAATAGGGAATGGAGGCGTAGAGATGGGAAAAAATCGGATTGTTTTAGCGTATTCAGGCGGACTGGATACTTCAGTGGCAATTCGGTGGCTCCAGGAGCAATACGATGCTGATGTGTACACGGTGACGCTCGATTTAGGACAGGGTAAAGATGTGGAGGAAGTCCAAAAAAAAGCGTTGAGTATCGGAGCTAAGGAAGCATTTGTTTTTGATGTCCAGGAAGAATTTCTGAAGGAGTACGTGCTTCCTGCCCTCTGGGCACAGGCTATATATGAAAAAAGGTACCCTCTGGCTACAGCGCTCTCCCGACCTCTTATTGCCAGATACCTGGTTAAAGTGGCGGAAGAAAAAGGTGCCATGGCTGTAGCGCACGGATGTACCGGTAAAGGGAACGACCAGGTTCGTATCGAAGTCTCGGTTGTGGCTCTCAACCCTGATCTTAAGGTGATTGCTCCGGCAAGGATTTGGGGTTTAACCAGGGAACAGGAAATTGAGTACGCCAATGCCAATGGCATTCCGGTTCCAGCTACCCTGGAACGTCCTTACAGTATTGACCAGAATATCTGGGGGCGGAGTATTGAATGTGGAGTTTTGGAAGATCCCTGGGTTGAGCCACCGGAAGAGGTTTTTGAGTGGACCAGAAATCCCAAAGAAGCCCCTGATGAACCGGCATATCTTGAAATTGGTTTTGAAAATGGGGTTCCAACCCTTCTTCGGGGACAGTACTATTCATTTTTTAATCTTGTGGCGGAACTCAACCGTATCGGTGGAGAACATGGCTTTGGTAGGATTGATCACGTGGAAAACCGGCTGGTGGGTATTAAATCCAGAGAAGTTTATGAATGCCCTGGAGCTTTGATTCTGCTTGCAGCTTATAAAGATTTGGAGAATTTGGTCATGCCCAGAGATGTAACCCATTTCAAGCCATACCTGGAAGAAAGGTACGCCCAGCTTGTCTACGAGGGTCTTTGGTACTCTCCCCTCAAAGAAGCACTTGATGCCTTTATGGAGAAAATAGCAGAACAGGTTACTGGAGTGGTACGGGTGAAACTCTTTAAAGGTAATATGACCATTGTAGGAAGGAAATCAGATTATTCACTCTATGACTTTGGACTGGCAACCTATGATCGGGGAGATCTTTTCGATCATAGAGCTAGCGAAGGTTTTATCAAGCTCTGGGGGCTCCCTATTCGTACTCAATCCATCGTGCATAAGAAGGCAAAAAAAGGAGACAGGTGAAGAGGATGAAACTGTGGGGAAGTCGAATGGAAAAGGAGCTTGACCGAGAGGTGGCTTCCTTTTCCACCTCTATCGGTGAAGATCTAATCCTGTATCGGTACGACATCTGGGGGAGTATTGCCCATTGCCTGGGTCTGGAAAGAGCTGGTCTCCTCTCCTCTTTGGAGGCACAACAAATTGTTGCAGGACTGCGTGAGGTTTATAGACTCCTTCAGGAAGGGAAGATTGATCCATCTCCCTTTGAAGATGTCCATAGCCTGGTTGAGATAACCTTACGAGAAAACATTGGAGAAGTGGCTGGCAAACTCCATACCGCTCGGAGCCGGAATGACCAGATTGTGCTTGATGAGCGGCTTTTTCTGCGAGAAGTGGTTGCTGCAACCATAACCCAAATTCTCTCCCTCATTCAGGTGCTCCTCGGAAAGGCTGAAACATATCGCTTTCTCGTCATGCCTGGATATACACACCTTCAGCCAGCTCAACCAGTACCCTTTGCACACCACCTTCTGGCGTACTGTTTTATGTTCCTGAGAGATATAGAGAGGTTAGAGGATAGTTTAAAAAGAATTGACCTTTTGCCTTTAGGAGCTGGAGCGCTGGCTGGAACCTCTCTTCCCATTGACCGTTTTTATGTGGCCTCTCTTCTTGCCTTTCCAACGGTACAAGAAAACAGCATGGATATTGTGGCTGATAGGGATTTTATCCTGGAATTTCTGGGGAACCTTGCCATTCTCGCTTTACATCTCTCCCGTCTGGGGGAGGAAATCGTGCTCTGGAGCACTCCTCATTTTGGTTTTATCACTATTGATGACGCGTTTACCACTGGTTCAAGCATCATGCCCCAGAAAAAGAATCCGGATGTTGCTGAGCTCATTCGAGGGAAAAGCGGCGAAATTATTGCTTCGTTTTTCAGTTTGAGTGTCGCCATGAAAGCGCTTCCTCTAACCTATAACCGAGACCTCCAGCAAGATAAACCTCCGCTGTTTCGAGCTATTCGGGAGGTTTCTTCAGTCCTTTCCATTGCAGGAAAACTGTTGATTCATATCTTTCCTCGGGAAGATCGGATGAAAGAAGCCCTCCGGGAGGGCTTCCTCACCGCAACTGATTTTTGCGAATACCTGGTAGAGCACGGTATGCCTTTTCGGAAGGCCCATGCTCTGGTTGGTGAGATTGTCAGAAAGCTCGCTTCAGAGGGAAGAACACTTCACGAACTCAGAGAAGAGGATTTGGGAGAGTATCGTAACCTTTTTAGTGAAGAACTGCAACAACGATTGGATGAAGAGACTTCGGTAGAACGCAAAATCTCTTTTGGCGGTGCTTCAAAGAAAGAGGTGGAAAGAGAAATTGAAAGGTGTAGAACCTTCTTGATGCAGGAAACGGATAAGGTTAAACTCTGGCAAGACAAATGGTGGAAAAGCTTCAAAGAGTTGGTTGGTGAATAGAGGAGGTTGTTCAATTTTGGATTCGATGGAGAAAATTCTTCAAGAGGTGAAAGAAAAGGGAATCCGGTTTATCCGTCTCCAGTTTGTGGATGTTCTGGGAATTCCCAAAAATGTGGAGATTCCAGCGAAAAAACTTCGGGTTGCCATCGAAGAGGGTGTGAACTTTGATGGGTCTTCCATCCAGGGTTTTGTCCGGATTGAGGAATCAGATATGAAACTTGTACCGGATATCAACACTTTTGTCACCTGTCCCTGGGAAGAAGAAGGCGTTGCCAGTGTCATCTGCGATGTCTATAAGTCGGATGGCAGTTTCTTTGAGGGTTGTCCCAGAAGTAATTTGAAACGAGTCATTCAGGAAGTGGAAAACAAAGGCTTCGAATTTAAGGTTGGGACTGAAGCAGAATTTTTCATTCTCAAACATGAGAACGGGAGAATTCATGCCAGTGACCATGGAAGCTATTTCGACCTTTTGCCCCTTGATCTTGAAGAGAGCTTGCGTCGGGATATGGTTATTGCCTTAGAAGAACTGGGACTGAACATCGAAGCTTCTCATCATGAGGTTGCTCCCTCGCAACATGAGATCGATTTTGAGTATGGTAACGCACTGAGGATTGCCGACAGTATTATTAATTTGAAGCTGGTCGTAAAAACTCTGGCAACCCGAAAAGGGTATGTGGCCACTTTCATGCCCAAACCAATTTATGGGGTGCCAGGTTCGGGTATGCATACTCATCTTTCGCTCTTCAGGAATGGCGAAAATGCGTTTTATGATCCTCACAGACCTGATGGTCTGAGTGGCGTAGCACGTGGTTTCATTGCTGGACTCCTGCAACATGCTCCAGCCCTCACTGCGATTACTAATCCTTTGGTCAATTCTTATAAAAGGTTAGTTCCTGGATACGAAGCGCCGGTGTATATTGCCTGGGCTGAAAAGAATCGCAGTCCTTTGGTTCGGGTTCCACCGCAACGAGGTAAGGGAACTCGGGCTGAACTTCGTAACCCTGACCCCTCATGTAATCCATATCTTGCTTTTGCTTGTATTTTAAAAGCGGGTATGGACGGTGTGGAACGAGAACTGGACCCAGGAAAACCATGTAATAGTCTCAACCTTTACCACATGAGCTGCGAAGAAAGAGAGGAATGGGGAATTCGTAACCTTCCCAAAACTCTGGAGGAGGCTCTGCGGGAACTGGAAAAAGACTCTGTGGTGAAAGAGGCTCTCACTCCTCATATCCTGAACTACTTTTTGGAGGCAAAGCAGCGGGAGTGGCAGGAATTCCAAGAGCGGGTACACCCCTGGGAAATTGAAAGGTATCTCGAACTCTATTAATCTCTCTACCAGGTGCAATATTTCTTGCACCTGGTAGAGAGATTCGCATTATTATGCTTTGATTTTTTTCGTTTGATCGGAAACCGGAACTAAAAGTGTTTCTTGGCATTTGATGGTTGTTCTAAAAGAGACGTTCCTGTCGAGGTGGTCACCTTCGTTGGGTATGAATTCCCAGCTTCGAACCGGTGGTATTCGATACTTCTACTGTCCAGAGTCCCAGTTTCATATTGTCAGAAACGATGAGATCCACTCCATTCCTCCTCTGACTACATTTACGGTTACCATTCTTTCAGAAGAACAATTTCCCTCGGCTTTCATGGTATATTGAGTGGTTAGTAGAGGACTCACGTCAGTCTAAGACAATACTCAAAACTACGATATCGGCAGGGGTTACACCTGCAACGCGGGAAGCCTGACCGAGGGTAGTGGGTTTCACCTTCTGGAGTTTTTCCCGAGCTTCCGAAGAAAGACCCTTAATCCTGGAAAAATCGAAGTCGGGTGGAATTTGCTTTTCTTCCATTTTGCGAAATTCCCCAATTTGCCGAATCTGTCTCTCAATGTATCCACGGTATTTGATTTCGATCTCAACTTCCTCGATCGCTTGAGGTGGGAGAAAAGGTCTTCCTGGATCGAAAGGAGCCAGATCATGGTAAGTAATTTGAGGTCGCATGAGAAGTACGGACGCTCGAACCGGTTCTCTGATTGGGGTGGTTCCTTTTTGTGCAAGAAGTGCGTTGAGTTTACTTTGAGGAGGAAGCACCACATTTTCTAAGCGTTTTACTTCTTGCTCAATCAGATTTTGTTCGTGCTGTACCTTTTTGTATCGTTCCCAGGTGAGGGTTCCTACTTCGTACCCATATCGAGAAAGACGTAGGTGAGCATTGCTGTGGCGGATAACGAGGCGATATTCCACCTTTCCGGTGCGGAGTCGGTACGGCTCTTCCACTCCTTTGGTAACCAGATCATCGATCATAACCCCGATGTAACTCTCGTCACGGCGTAAAATAAGCGGCGGCTTTCCTTGGACGTAAAGACCGGCGTTGATGCCGGCGATAATCCCCTGGCCAGCTGCTTCTTCGTAACCAGAAGTGCCGTTGATTTGTCCGGCAAAAAAAAGACCAGCGATTGATTTACACTCCAAGGACGCCTTGAGCTGGGTGGGCAAAAGATAATCATACTCGATGCCGTATCCAGGTCGCATAATGTGGGCATTCTCTAATCCCGGAATAGAACGAACAATCTCCCACTGGACTTCTTCGGGAAGCGAAGTAAAAATGCCTTGAGCATAAATTTCATTGGTTGTGTTCCCTTCAGGCTCTAGAAAAACGAGATGATGTTCTCGTTCTGGGAATCGATATACTTTGTCTTCTAACGATGGGCATTCCCGAACTGGTGAGCTTTCAGCGATGGAATAAAGGAGAGGTGAACGATGGAAATTCTGTTTGATGATTTCGCAGGTTTTTGCGGTAGTACGGGTAATATAGACCGAAGCCCCCTGGTATATGTGTGGTTCACCATCAAAAGAAAAGCAGAGTGGTTCGGTATCACTTTTCTGTTCTTCGAGATGAGTAAAATCGACGGTCCGACGGTCAATGCGCGGTGGGGTGCAAGTGTTGAGACGGCCGAGTTCTAAGCCCAGATTTTTTAAACACCGGTTTAATGCCTGAGTGGGAAATTCTCCCTGTCTTCCAGCGGGGAAATGCAGCTCTCCAATATGAACAACACCGTTGAGGAATGTCCCGGTGCAAACGACTACAGCCTGAGCAAAAAACTTTGTTCCTTGCCGAACTTGGATACCGCACACTTTCCCTTCGTGGTTAACGAAGATTTCTTCGACCTCTCCCTGGAAGAAATAAAGATTAGAACTTGCTTCGAGGAACTCCCGCATGATAAGGCTATAACGGTCTCTTTGTGTCTGGGCTCGAAGAGTTTGCACTGCTGGGCCCTTACCCGTGTTTACTTTTTTAATGTGAATGGTGCATTGATCAGTGACCCTCCCCATAAGACCTCCTAAAGCATCGATTTCCCTGACCACATGGCCTTTTCCTGGACCACCAATAGCAGGATTACATGGCATGAGGGCAATATGGTGGATTGAAGTAGTTACAAGAAGAGTAGAAAGACCCATCTGTGAAGCGGCATATGCCGCTTCACAGCCAGCATGACCACCACCGATTACAATAACTTCGTAGTGTTGTTCCCTCACTTTGAAACCTCCTTTTTCCGGATAGAAAGTATACCATTCTAATGGTAGGTATGGAAAACCTGGGCGAGTTTTTCAATCCTCTGCGGAAGGTCTTCGGGGATAATGAGGCGATGACGCCAATTGGGAAACTCAGTTGTCGTTCCGGGAAGATTGGGTTGTACGGCACTTTCCAGAATATCATCAAGGCTCATAGCTACCAGTAAAGAGGGAGTAAGCGCAAGGAATCGAGCGAGGTGTTCCCACAAAGGACATTTTTCATTCCATCCCCATTCCTGCCACAGTCGAAAGAGGTTTTTGATGAATATTTCTCGTGCGTGTTTCTGCTTTTCCCTTTCTTTGTTAGTGAAAATGCCGAGTTTTTCTCGAATATCGATATCGTTTCCTTTCAGGAAACCCAAAAAAGGAGGCATGTCATGGGTATTTATGGTGGTAAAACTCAAGAAGGGATACGAAGAAGGTTGGCGAGGCCAATCACCCTCCCTTTCGAAATAGAAAACCTTGGTTGATAAGATGCCTACTTTTTCCATGGCCCGGCGAACAGCATTAGGAACCGTACCAAGGTCTTCTCCGATAATGGTAACCTTGTGCCGGTAACTTTCTAGGGTTAATATAGCTAAGGTTTCCGAAAAAAAAGAACGTACATATGTTCCTTCTTTTGGGCTTGCTCCCTGAGGAATGAGAAAGAGGCGATGCAAACCCATAACATGGTCGATACGCAAAAACTTTGCCAAACGAAAATTGAAGCGGAGAAGCTCGATAAAATGACGGTACCCATCACGACGTTCCTTCCATGGATTAAAAGGCGAAACTCCCCAGTTCTGCCCCTGAGGAGAAAAATCGTCAGGTGGTGCTCCGATGGAGCATTCAAAAAGCATCTTTTGTTGATCAATCCAGCTTTCGATTCCCTGAGGAGATGAACCGATGGGTAGGTCAAAACCGATGATGGGAAAGCGCTTCCCAATTTCCTCAAGCTTTTGTTCCATGAGCCATTGGAGAAATGCATAGTAAAGTGTGGTCTTTTCATTTCTTAAGATTTCCCTTTTCACAGCTTCTTTTTGAACAGTACGGATTTCCTCTGGCCATTTTTTCCAATCTGGCCCTTCTTTTTCGGCAAAGGCTTGGAAAAAAGCAGCAAATAGGAGGCGCTCTCCTCGGATTTCCAGAAATTTCTGGAAATCACCCCACAGTTGGGTGGCAATAGTTTTTTTATCAAAAAACACATCAAAAAGCCTTTTGAGAAATCGATCTTTTTCTTGCCATATCTCCCAGTAGTGGATTTCTGGCATGCTCTTCATTTGCTGAAAAACATGCTCATCGTAGGAAACGCCTAGTTCGGTGAATTGCTGAGCTATTTTCTCCATGGGAAGGTACAGAGGCTCAAGAGACAAACGGTCCAAAGGAAAATAAGGGCTGAACGTAGCTTCTTGACTTTTGTCCAGAAGATAAATGGGAAGAAGTCCCAGGAACCGCCCACCTTTTTCCTGGATTAGCTGGGCAAGCATTTCCAGATCGCAGGTGTCACCAATTCCCTGGTTTCTTTCGGTAGAGAACGAGTAGAGAGCTCCATTGATTCCCCAGAGTTTTTTAGAGGGAAGATAGCAGTGAAACGGTGAAAATATCCACAAGATTGTACAGGAGGTCTTTGGTAAAGCAAGAAAAACTCGATAGTATCCCCATGGAGCGTCGTCGGGGAGGCGTAATGGAATATGTGGCCCGGTAAAACGATAAGAAGCAACCTCTTCGTGGTGTTCGTTTTGGATGGTAAGCTCGCCTTCTTCTATTGGGCTAAAGAGGAAAAGTTGTCGCCCTTTGCTGACCACTACTGGAGGTAAAATTCCTTCTTCTTCCTGGAGGTGCTCCACGATAAAGGCCAGGGTTTCAAAAGGAGTCCGAATGAGTTCTCCCCGAATATTCCAGTAATATTCAGCAATTCCATATTGACGAGCCAAACGTCGGATTTCTTTTTCGTCATGTTTTTTCACGTTATGATACCTACTCCCTGTAAAGGTGGTTTCTTATTGTATCATAGCCTTGAGTCTGGAAACCATTGGACGTAGTATGGAATTTTTTGTCTTAGACAGGTAGACATCTTCGTTATCCTGTTCCATCTAGGGATTTTGTGGTATAATTGTTACCGATAACATAAAAATTTTTTAAGGTGGAGATATGTCCACGATATACGATGTGGCAAAACGAGCAGGGGTTTCAGCAATGACGGTGTCCAGGGTTCTTAATGAAAAAAAGGGGGTCAGTCCTGACACCAGGAAGAGGGTTCTGAAGGCTATTGAGGAAACCGATTATATTCCGAATTCCCTGGCTCGGAGTTTTACCTTGCAGAAAACCAAAACCATTGGTCTTGTGATCGTTGATATCGCAAATCCCTTTTTTACCACTCTAGCCCGGGGAGTAGAGAACATTGCGGCAAAAAACCGGTTCAGTGTAATTTTCTGTAGTACCGATGAAAACCAAGAAAAAGAAGCATTGTACCTTGAAATCCTGGCCAGAAAAAGGGTTGACGGAGTTATTCTTGCTCCTGCAAGCAAAAAGGGAGCTTCGTTGAAATCGATTCTTATAAAACGCATCCCAATTGTTCTTGTAGATCGTGAATTAGAAAGTTCAGAAGATTTTAATTTAGACATTGTTAAAGAGGATAGTGTGCATGGGGCTTATATTCTGACAAAACACCTGATAAATCTCGGTCACAGGCGCATTGCCATAGTGGTGGGAGGTCGAGAAATTTCCACCGCAGAAGAACGAGTAAAAGGGTATAAAAAAGCTCTTATAGAGGCGGGGATACCCATTGAAGATTCGCTGATTCGTTTTTCCAATTATTCGGAAGAAGGAGGGTATACTACAACAAAAGAGCTTCTACGAATGCTTGAGAGGCCAACCGCCATTTTCGGTGGTAATAATTTCATTGCAGTTGGTGCGGTCGCGGCGATTAAAGAAGCGGGATTGCGGATTCCTCATGATGTAGCGCTTGTATCGTTCGGGGACATCGATTTTCTTTCCCGAATATACCCGTTTTTTACCGTTGTGACTCAATCAGCCTATTCAATGGGAGCCATTGCTGCGGAACTTTTGATTAGAAGAATAGAAGGAAAAGAAAAGGTTCAAGAAAAAAGGGAGGTGGTGTTGAAACCGGAATTGGTGATTCGGGAGTCAGCGGGAGAACTACTCATAAGGGGGTGAGAACCAAAGGTTTCTGCAGTATACGAGCTTCTGTGGGTTTTGACGATTCAGAAAAAGAATCACGAGAACAGTTTTAGACCAAAAATACCAAAAGGGAGGTATCGATAAACATGAAATATTTACAAGGCGTGTTACTTTTGGTTATTTTGGTGCTGGTTTTTTCTTTTGGTATCGCAGGTGCAGAGGAAAAAGTTCTCTACATTCCTATGATTTCTAAAGGTTTTCAGCACCAGTTCTGGCAGGCAGTGAAAAAGGGTGCCGAACAGGCAGCGAAAGACTATGGTGTTACCATCACCTTTGAAGGGCCAGAGTCTGAAGCGATGGTCGATAAGCAAATTGATATGCTTCAGGCGGCTTTGGCGAAAAAACCCGATGCTCTTTGTTTAGCGGCCCTTGACTCCAAGGCAGTGATTCCATACGTAGAAAAGGCGAAGGAAATGGGCATTCCTATGGTTGGCTTTGACTCAGGGGTGGAGAGCGATATCCCCGTAACCACAGTTGCAACCGATAACATTAATGCAGCGGGATATGCAGCGGATAAAATGGCCGAGTTCATTGGTGGCGAAGGAGAAGTTGCGCTGGTTGTCCATGATCAAACCAGTCGGACCGGTATCGATCGACGTGACGGCTTTGTGAACCGAATTAAGGAAAAATATCCTAACATTAAAATTGTGGATATCCAGTATGGTGGTGGAGACCACCTCAAATCTACGGATTTAGCGAAAGCCATCATTCAGGCTCACCCAAATCTAAAGGGAATCTTTGGTGCCAACGAAGGTTCTGCCATTGGTGTCATCAATGCCGTTAGAGAACTCAATAAAGTTGGTCAGATCGTGGTCATTGGATATGACTCTGGAAAACAGCAAATGGATGCTATTCGAGAGGGTCTCATGGCTGGAGCTATTACCCAAAACCCAGTTGGAATGGGTTATATGGCTGTTGAAGCAGCCATTAAAGCTGTTAAAGGAGAAGAACTGCCCAAACACATTGATAGCGGTTTCTACTGGTATGATAAGAGTAACATCGATTCTCCAGAGATTCAGCAGTGTCTGTATGAGTAGAGTTTAAAGGTTCAAAAGAAGGTCGCGCTGCGACCTTCTTTTGAACTGCGAGGGATAAAATCATGAGCACACCACTTGTGTTAATGGAAGGAATTGACAAAAGTTTCCCTGGGGTTCGGGCGTTGGAAAATTGCCGGTTTGAGCTGATGCCTGGAGAGATCCATGCCCTAGTTGGTGAAAATGGTGCTGGTAAATCCACGCTCATGAAAATTCTGACCGGAGTATTCCAAAAGGATGCGGGACGCATCATATATAAAGGTAAAGAGGTTAAAATTCCCAGTCCCAGGGTAGCTCAAGAATTAGGGATCAGCATTGTTCATCAGGAACTCAATCTCATGCCTCATTTGACTGTTGCTCAAAATATCTTTATTGGACGAGAAGCAAGGAGGAAAGGATTTTCCCTTTTTCTCGACGAAGAAGAAATGAATCGCAAAGCTCAGGAGTTGCTGGAAATGTTCCACATGCGTATCGATCTCCGAACAAAAGTTCAAGAGTTAACTGTAGCGAAACAGCAAATGGTGGAAATTGCTAAAGCTCTCTCGTTCAATGCTGAAGTCTTGATCATGGATGAACCCACAGCAACCTTGAGCGAGGCTGAGGTTGGAGAGTTATTTCAGATTCTCAAAAAACTTAGAGAAAATGGCATGGGGATTATTTACATCTCCCATCGATTGGAAGAATTGAGGGAGATTGCCGATCGAATTACCGTAATGCGTGATGGACACTATATTGGGACGTTAAACATTCAAGAAGCGACTATTGAGCGAATCATCAGTATGATGGTGGGTAGGAATATTTATGAAGCGTCCAGTAAAGGACACATCAATTCGAACACCGAAGTAGTCCTGGAAGTCAAGAACTTAAGCCGTGGTAGAGAAATAAAAGGTGTGGGATTCAGGCTCAGGAAAGGGGAAATCTTGGGTCTGGCGGGACTGGTGGGGTCAGGCAGAACCGAGGTAGCCAGAGCCATATTTGGTGCTGATCCTGTGGAATCAGGTGAAATCTACGTGAAAGGTCAGAAAGTACATATCAAAAGCCCTTCTGATGCTATTCGCCATGGCATTGCGTATCTCTCTGAAGACCGCAGGCGATATGGACTTATGCTCGGGCTGAGCGTGGAAGATAACGTAATTTTACCTTCTATGAAAAATTTCTTAAATTTTCGTTGCTTTGTCAATCGGAAAAAATCGAGAGAAAAATGTGAAGAATATGTTGGGAAGCTGCGTATTAAAACGCCAACTCTAACCCAGAGAGTTAAAAATCTTTCTGGTGGGAACCAGCAGAAAGTTATTGTTGCTAAATGGCTTATGAAAAATTGCGATATCCTGATTTTTGACGAACCCACCCGTGGAATTGACGTTGGAGCAAAGAGTGAAATATATAAGTTACTCAACGAGCTTACAGAAGAAGGAAAATCCATCATCATGATTTCTTCTGAACTGCCGGAAGTCCTGCGTATGAGTCATAGAATTCTGGTGATGTGTGAAGGAAGGGTTACTGGTGAAATCAACGCCCAGGAGGCCACTGAAGAGCTGGTTATGAAATATGCCACCATGAGAAATAAGAACGAGTGAGTAATGGAGGATCAATGGAATGGAAACGACGACCTATAGCTTGAGGCGCTTTCGAAAAGAGATTCTACGCCAGTTTTTAATGTTTGGCAGTTTACTATTGTTATTCATTTTCTTTTCTTTATCCTCGCCCAACTTTTTTACTTTCGGCAATATTGTTTCCATCATGCTGGCTACTTGTGTGAATGGAATGTTAGCTCTGGGAGTTACCTTTGTCATAATCACTGGGGGTATTGACCTCTCTATAGGTACAGTGATGACACTCTCGGCGGTCATGAGTGGTGTTTTCATTACCTATTGGCGTTTACCAGTATTCCTTGGAGTCCTGGGTGGAGTGGGAACAGGAATGCTTTGCGGCTTTGCTAATGGTATCGTGATTTCCAAAATGAAGTTACCCCCTTTCATTGCCACACTCGGTATGATGATGGTTGCTAAGGGTCTGGCTCTTGTCATCTCCAAAGCTGCACCGATATACTTTACCCACGCCCCGAGTTTCTCAAAAATCGCCATGGGGTCATTGGTGGGTCAGCTTTTTCCAGGATTTGATGTTCCCAACGCTGTACTCATTTTCGTCATCTCCATTATTCTTGCCAGTATTGTTCTCACCAAAACGGTGGTTGGTCGCTACGATTTTGCCATCGGAAGTAACGAAGAGGCAGCAAGACTCTCTGGTTTAAATGTCGACAAATGGAAGATAATTATTTACTCTCTGTGTGGTGTTTTCGTGGGGATGGGTGGGGTGATGATGGCTTCGCGGCTCAACTCTGCCCAACCAGCGTTGGGACAGGGTTACGAGCTCGACGCTATCGCCGCTGTGGTAATCGGAGGAACTTCGCTGAGTGGTGGCGAAGGCTCAACCGTTGGTACGGTGGTGGGTGCGTTCATCATGAGTACCTTAATTAACGGATTACGGATTTTATCTGTCCCTCAGGAGTGGCAGATTGTGGTCAGCGGTGTCATTGTCATTGGAGCCGTCTATCTTGATATCATAAGACGACAAGGGTAGGTGGTTATAAAGGAGGAACGTCAATGGGTACCCCATACCAGATCTTGCAGGAGTTAGGGTTGAGGCTCCCTACTCCACCAAAGCCAGTGGGTTCGTATGTGCTAGCTCTGCAGGTGGCTGACCTTGTTTTTACTTCGGGACAACTTCCCTTTTGGAATGGAGAACTTAAATATCAAGGGAAGCTGGGTAAAGAAATTTCCCTTGAAGAGGGTAAAAAGGCTGCAGAACTCTGTGTTTTGAATGCGTTGAGTGTGATTGAAGCACTGACGGGAAATCTAGATCATGTTAAGCAGGTTGTTCGACTGGTTGGGTATGTTGCCTCCAACGAGGGATTCACGGCACAACCCCAAGTGGTGAATGGCGCATCAGATTTACTCGTCCGTGTTTTTGGCGAACGTGGCAAACACGTTCGGGTAGCGATAGGAGTGGCCGAGCTCCCGCTTGGGGCACCGGTTGAGCTGGAATTGCTGGTCAGGCTGGGTGCCTAAACTGCTTTGAATGCGTTACACTTCGACCGCACCCATGATAGAGAACGAGTACACCCTTTTCATGGAGGAAATCACAAATTTTTTTGAGGCAGGGAAAGAAGATTTCTCGCCAC